>NZ_JBFRMS010000033.1:0-35814 GCF_041470505.1 Vibrio sp. 10N.261.55.C5 | reverse complement strand
GCCAGAGCCAGAGCCAGAGCGCCAATTTTCGAGTCACCACTCTAGCTACGCAGAAATACGCGCGGCTGAGTTTGAGGTTCCTAACCTTGAAGATGTTCAGAAACTACTCAGCCGTTTAGAGGCGACCAATGTTGTTGATGAACTGAACCTTGATGAGTTGATGGATCAGAACACCCAGAAAATCGCCCAGCAAGCAGACATGCAAATGTTTGATGCCGCGGTTGAGTCTGTTCAAGTGTTCGAAGAGCCAGAGATTCAGGATTGGAATCTTCCAGAACCCGATTTATCAATTGTTTTAGAGCCACCTGTTGAATCGCAGAAAATTGAAGAGTTACAAGCTGAATCGTTGGAGACGGAACAAGTAGAAGTTAAGGCTGTTGAGCCTGAACTTGACGTTCCTGATCCCGAGACAGTTATTGAACCCGAAACTCAAGCAGGAGGTGCTGACCAGTTTACCTCTTGGGAAAGTACGGTTCGCAAAGAAGACTTTCAAGTCTTGTATTTTGATGTAAACGGCGTGACCTTTGCGGTGCCACTTGATGAGCTTGGCGGCATCCATCGCCTTGAAGAGTTAAGTCATATCATTGGTAAGCCAGCTTGGTATTTGGGTTTACAAACCAACCGTGATAGTCAGCTAGATGTGGTCGACACCGCAAAATGGGTGATGTCTGAGAAACTATCAGGTGACGAATACAAAGAAAACTATCAATATATAGTGATGCTTGGAGAGAGCTTGTGGGGCCTTGCGGGCACCGAGCTCAAAGGCACCGAGCTACTTAATACAGACAAAGTACGTTGGCGAGAAATGGCAGGGAAACGCCCATGGCTCGCTGGTATGGTAAAAGAAAAAATGTGTGCTTTGATTCATGTTGAAGCATTAATCGCCATGCTAAACGCAGGGCTAGATGTAAAAGCATTAAGCTAGTCATAAGCATTAGGCTAACAATAAGCATCAAGTTAATAATAGTGGTCGGTAACGACGGCAAGAGGATTATCTATGTCTCATATGAGTGAAGTTGAAGTAAGAAAAGAGCAAACGAATGATGAAGTACTTCAATGGGTGACTTTCCAGCTAGAAGAAGAAACTTACGGCATCAATGTAATGCAAGTACGTGAAGTACTGCGTTACAGCGAAATTGCTCCAGTACCGGGTGCTCCAGATTACGTTCTAGGTATTATTAACCTACGTGGTAACGTTGTTACTGTTATCGACACTCGTTCTCGCTTTGGTTTGATGCAAGGTGAAATCACAGACAACACTCGTATCATCGTTATTGAATCTGAGCGTCAAGTAATTGGCATTCTAGTAGATAGCGTTGCTGAAGTGGTTTACCTACGTTCTTCCGAAATCGACACAACGCCAAGTGTTGGTACTGATGAAAGTGCTAAGTTCATCCAAGGTGTAAGTAACCGAGATGGCAAGCTGCTTATCTTAGTAGATCTAAACAAACTACTAAGCGAAGACGAATGGGATGAGATGGCTCACCTGTAATGTTTGAAGCGCTTCCTTTAAGCCCTATCGCTCTGATATCAGGCGTTGGGGTTTTTACGTTATTTATCCTGATTTTGATTAGCAAAGTAAAACGTGCGATTCAAAAGCAGCTCGATCAGTCACGCCTGCAAGTTCGTAACTTGGACAAAGAGCTTCAAAAATCGAGTAAGCAATTACTTGAGGTTCGCTCTGTTGTGGTTGGCCTTGGCCAGAAAGTGACTGAACAACAAGATCTTATCAAACATTTGAATGAACGTATTGTTGAGCTGGAACATGCGGATACCGATGGACGTTTGTACACACGTGCAACGAAAATGGTTCAGCTTGGCGCTGGGATTAACGAGTTAATTGAAGAATGTGAATTACCCAAAGCAGAAGCTGAGCTGATGATGTCTCTGCAGAACAAGCTTGCTGGTAAAGAGAAAATTCCTTCATTACGAAGCGACCCTTCATCGTACGATGATCAACCCGATGCCTCTCGCGATCGCAGAGACCCGCCTCGACGTCGTTAAATTGAGCGCTTAATTCGTATTGAGCAATTGATGTTTATTACGTATTCCTCTTAAAAGAAGCTTCGGCTTCTTTTTTTATGCCTGTCCGATCTATATAGAACGATGTTTATAAGTGCTTGTATCTACGACAATATCTTGTTTGTTGATGAAAATGTGTAAATTGTGATGAGGTGGTAACAGTTTCTTACCGACTTTGTTCTATCGAAAACGCCTAGTCCTGTTTTGTCACCATGTTGGTGTGCTACTATAGCGCTCTCATTACTCGACTAAATTTACCTATGCTAGAAGTCTCAAATTTAACTGCTATTCGTGACGACAGGATTCTGTTTGAATCGTTGTCTTTTCAATTGAAACCAGGTGAGCTGGTTCAAGTTGAAGGTCGTAACGGTACCGGGAAAACGACACTCCTTAGGATTATTACTGGCTTAGGCGATCGCGATGACGGCACTATCTCTTGGGACGGTGAGTCTATTGAATCGAGTCGAGATGTTTATCATCAAAATTTACTTTTTCTTGGTCACCAAACAGGCGTAAAGCGCGAGCTTAGTGCTTATGAGAATCTGAGCTTTTATCAGTCGATTCACAGTGGCGGTACCAGCAAAGAAGAGCTTTATCACGCGCTGGCTCAAGTCGGGCTTGCGGGCAGAGAAGACGTACCTGCGGGGCAACTTTCAGCAGGCCAACAACGCCGAGTTGCGTTGGCTCGCCTTTGGTTGAGCAAGCAAATGTTGTGGATTCTTGATGAGCCGCTGACTGCCATTGATAAGCAGGGCGTGAAAGTTCTCGAATCTCTTTTTTCTCAGCATGCAGACAACGGTGGCATTGTGTTGTTAACCACACACCAAGATATGTTTGCTGATAGCCCGAAACTAAGAAAAATAAAGTTGGGTGAGTAATATGATCTCTTCAATGACCACGATTATCCGACGCGAACTGCTTATCGCGTTTCGACGTCAAGCGGATATCTTTAACCCTTTGTGGTTCTTCATCATTGTTATCACGCTTTTCCCTTTGAGTATTGGCCCAGAGCCAAACCTACTTGCGCGTATTGCTGCGGGTATTGTTTGGGTGGCCGCTTTGCTCTCTGCATTGCTCTCTTTAGAGCGTCTTTTCCGTGATGATTTTCAAGATGGCGCCCTTGAACAGATGATGCTGATGCCAATCCCGTTGCAGTTGGTAGTATTGTCCAAAGTCATAGCACACTGGTTGTTGACCGGGTTACCATTGATTTTAATCAGCCCATTATTGGCTGTTTTGTTGTCTTTAGATTTTGATACATGGCTCTCAGTTGTGTTGACCTTGCTGGTAGGAACACCCGCATTGAGTTTTATTGGTGCGATTGGTGTTGCGTTAACCGTTGGGTTACAGAAGGGCGGAGTCCTGTTAAGCCTGTTAATCTTGCCGCTTTACATCCCCATTTTAATCTTCGCGACGTCAGCAATTGACGCTGCGGCTTTGGGCGTTGCATACAACGGTCAATTGGCGGTGCTTGGGGCAATGTTAATGGGTGCGATGACTATGACGCCTTTTGCGATCAGTGCCGCACTTAGAGTAAGTGTGAACTGATTGGGGTTCCGTTATCGTATAGCCAATGTGAACCAAATGTGTCGATTGGACTCATAGAGTCAATAAAACTGAAAGCAAGACAAATAAAATTATTATAATTATAGCTTTAATAGCTGTAAGCAATATGAAGTAAGAGTGAGATTACAACATGTGGAAATGGCTCCATCCCTATGCCAAAGCAGAAACCTCTTATCAGCTTGCTGGTAAACTTTTGCCATGGTTTTCGATCCTAGCGCTATTGTGTCTATCCGTCGGTACCGTGTGGGGGCTTGCATTTGCGCCTTCTGATTACCAACAAGGCGATAGCTTCCGTATCATCTACATCCATGTTCCGTCTGCAATCTGGTCGATGGGCGTTTACATGTCGATGGCGATTGCTGCCTTTATCGGTTTGGTATGGCAGGTAAGGCTATCAGACATGGCCGCACTGGCGATGGCACCGATTGGTGCTGTGTTTACCTTCATTGCGTTACTAACCGGCGCTGTTTGGGGTAAACCAATGTGGGGCGCCTGGTGGGTTTGGGATGCGCGTTTAACCTCAGAGCTGATTCTTCTATTCCTATACTTGGGTGTGATTGCACTACACCACGCTTTTGACGACCAAAAAACAGCAGCGAAAGCGGCGGGTATCTTGGCTATCGTTGGTGTCATCAACCTACCTATCATTCACTTTTCAGTAGAGTGGTGGAATACACTTCATCAAGGCGCGACCATTACTAAGTTCGCAAAACCTTCGATCTCAAGTGACATGCTATGGCCGCTTCTTCTTAACATCTTCGGCTTCGCCTTTTTCTTTGGTGCTGTGACTATGGTTCGTTTCCGTAACGAAATCATCAGTAAAGAAAGCCATCGTCCATGGGTTCGCAAGCTTGCGGCTGATAAAGCGTAGTAGGGTAGGTATTTATGTATTTTGAATCTTTGAGTGATTTCTTTGCCATGGGCGGTTATGCATCATACGTATGGAGTGCATTTGGAATCACATTTCTCTCGATGATTATCTTACTGGTGGTAAGTGTTCGTCGTGGTAAGCAATTACTAACTGAAGTACAAGCTAAGGTTGATCGCCAAGCTCGTATCGATGCAGCAAAAAATATGGAGAACACTCTATGAACCCAAGACGCAAAAAGAGGCTGGGCATTGTCTTAGCGATCTTTTTTGGTATCAGTGCAACTGTTGGATTGATGGTTTACGCACTTAACCAGAACATGGATCTGTTCTACACACCAACTGAACTTGTTAATGGTAAAGATGGTAAAAAACCTGAGGTTGGTCAACGCCTACGTATTGGTGGCATGGTCGTAGTCGGCTCTGTAAGCCGTGACAATGAATCACTACGTGTAAGCTTTGATTTGCAAGATGTAGGCCCTAAAGTAACGATTCTATACGATGGCATCCTTCCTGATCTTTTCCGTGAAGGTCAAGGTATTGTTGCTCAGGGTGTGCTTAAAAATGCAACGACAATCGAAGCGTTTGAGGTGTTGGCAAAGCACGATGAAGAGTACATGCCTTCTGAAGTTGCGGAAGCAATGAAGAAAACCCATGAGCCTTTGCAATACACGACTGAACAAAAAGAAGGAAATGCTCAATGATAGCCGAGATCGGCCATTTTGCGATGATCCTGTCCTTGGGACTTGCATTGCTGCTAAGCGTGCTCCCATTGTATGGAGCCGCTCGAAATAACACATTATTGATGAACAGCGCACGACCGTTGTCGTGGGGTATGTTCGGATTCTTAGCGATTTCGTTCTTTATCTTGTGTTACGCGTTCTACACCAATGATTTTACGATTCAATACGTAGCAAGTAACTCGAATAGCCAACTGCCTTGGTACTACCGAATTACGGCGGTTTGGGGCGCTCACGAAGGTTCATTACTGCTTTGGGTTCTTATCCAAGCGGGTTGGACAGTTGCAGTAGCGACATTCAGTCGTGGTATGCCTCAAGAGTCTGTGGCTCGCGTTTTGGCTATCATGGGTCTGATTACTGTCGGCTTCTTGCTGTTCATTATCGTGACGTCTAACCCGTTCTTACGTACATTGCCTTTCTTCCCTGTTGATGGCCGTGACCTGAACCCACTACTGCAAGACCCGGGTTTGATTATTCACCCGCCAATGCTTTACATGGGTTATGTAGGTTTCTCTGTTGCGTTCTCTTTCGCAATCGCTTCTCTAATGAGTGGTCGTCTTGATACGGCATGGGCTCGTTGGTCGCGTCCTTGGACAATCGCAGCTTGGTTATTCCTAACGGTAGGTATCGCACTAGGTTCATGGTGGGCTTACTACGAACTTGGCTGGGGTGGCTGGTGGTTCTGGGATCCAGTAGAAAACGCTTCATTCATGCCTTGGTTGGCTGGTACTGCTCTAATGCACTCACTAGCGGTAACTGAGAAGCGTGGCACATTTAAAGCTTGGACAGTACTGCTGGCTATCTCTGCATTCTCGCTAAGCTTACTAGGGACATTCTTAGTTCGTTCGGGCATCTTGGTATCGGTTCACGCATTCGCGTCGGATCCTGCTCGTGGTATGTTTATTCTAGGTTTCCTAGTCTTTGTTATCGGTGGTTCACTGCTGTTGTTTGCTATTAAAGGCGCATCGGTTCGTGTTCGCGGTAACTTCGATCTGGTTTCTCGTGAAAACGCACTGCTTGGTAACAACATCTTACTGATTGCAGCGCTTGTCGTTGTGTTAGTAGGTACGCTACTGCCATTAGTTCACAAACAGTTAGGCTTGGGCTCGGTATCTATCGGTGCACCATTCTTTGATATGTTGTTCTTCTGGTTAATGATCCCGTTCTCGTTCCTGCTTGGTATCGGTCCTCTGATCCGATGGAAACGTGACAACCTGTCTAAGCTTGTTAAACCAATGCTGATTTCAGGTGCACTCTCACTTGGCTTGAGTGCGCTAATGGTTGCTCTACTGGCTGACCGCTTCAGTGGTACTGCGTTTGCTGGTTGGGTAATGGCGTTCTGGATCATCTTCATGCACGGCTTTGAGCTGCATGAGCGTGCGACTCACCGTCATACATTCTTGAAAGGTCTAACTAAGCTACCTCGTAGCCACTGGGCAATGATGTGTGGTCACATAGGTTTAGCCGTGACAGTGATTGGTATCGCGATGGTGCAAAACTACAGCATCGAACGTGATGTACGTCTGGCGCCAGGTGAAAGCTACCAGCTTGAAGAATACAGCTTCCTGTTTACAGGGGTTCGTGACAAAGATGGTCCTAACTACGATGGTTACATTGCTGACTTTGAAATTACTAAAGAAGGCAAATACATCAACACGCTTCACGCTGAAAAACGTTTCTACACCACAGCTAAGTCTATGATGACAGAAGCAGCGATTGACCGTGGCGTAACGCGCGACCTTTACATTGCAATGGGTGAACGTTTAGACGACAACAAATCTTGGGCTGTACGTATCTACTACAAACCATTTGTACGTTGGATCTGGGCAGGTTCTTTGATTATGTCGATTGGTGGCGCTATTGCTATCAGTGACCGTCGTTACCGTTTCCGTAAGCCAATCAAAAAGTTGGCTGAAGAGCAGGAGGCTTAATTCGAATGAACAAGAAGATTTTATTCATTCCATTGATTGCGTTCATGGTTCTAGCTGGAATCTTTGCAACGCAATTAATGCGCAACCAGTCGGGCGATGACCCAACTAAGCTAGAATCCGTATTGATTGGTAAGCCTGTTCCTGAGTTTGGTCTAGAAGACTTAGAACAACCAGGTAAGTTTCATGATCAAGCGATCTTTAAAGGCGAGCCACTGCTTCTTAACGTGTGGGCGACTTGGTGTCCTACTTGTTATGCAGAGCACTCTTACCTGAACAAGCTTGCGGATCAAGGCGTTAAGATCATTGGTCTTAACTACAAAGATGATCGCAACAAAGCGGTTGGTTGGCTAAAAGAGTTGGGTAACCCGTACCTAATTAGCCTGTTTGATGGTAATGGCATGCTAGGCCTTGACCTTGGCGTGTATGGCGCGCCTGAAACTTTCCTAATCGATGCTAACGGCGTAGTTCGCTACCGCCATGTTGGTGACGTGAACCCAACCAACTGGGCATCGACGCTTGAGCCGATGTATCAAGAGTTGTTGGAGGAATCGAAATGATTAGAAAGGCACTGATTACTCTATTCGCTACGTTCGCAATTTCAGCGACTGTTTCTGCTGCGCCTATCGAGTTCCATGAATTTGATACCGTAGATCAAGAACAGCAGTTCAAAGAGTTGAGTAATACGCTACGTTGCCCTAAATGTCAGAACAACACGATTGGTGATTCGAATGCTGAGCTAGCGGTCGACTTACGCCAAAAAGTGTACGAGATGACAAAAGACGGCAAGTCTGAGCAAGAAATTATTGATTACATGATTGCTCGTTACGGTAACTTTGTAACGTACAACCCGCCACTGACCTTAGCTACATCGATCCTTTGGATTGGTCCGTTTGCGGTTGTTGTGTTTGGATTTGGTTTGATTATTTTACGAAGCAGAAAGTCAAAATCAAAAGCAGCAGTAGAGTCAGATAAAGACTGGGATGCAGACAAAGAAGCTCGCTTAAAAGCGTTACTCGATGAAGAGAACGACGGAGATAAGAAGTAATGACTCTATTTTGGATTTCTACCATTATCCTTTCGCTAGCGGCAATTTTCTTAATTGTTCTGCCTTTCATTAACAAGAAGGCAAACAATGACGAGATGCTTCGCGACGAGTTGAATAAAGCGTTCTATAAAGACCGTCTTGTCGAGTTAGAAGTAGAAGCAGAGGAAGGTCTTGTTGATAATCAACAAGAACTGATCGCTGATTTGAAACAGTCTCTGCTTGATGATGTTCCTGCACAAGAAGAGATGAAGAAAACTCAAATCTCTACGCTTGGTGTGGTTGTACCGTCGATCATTCTTGTCGTGGCTGTGACTTATGGTATGTACTTTAAGTTCGGTGCATTGGACAAAGTTCAACACTGGCAAGAAGTGAGCTCGAACCTTCCTGAGTTGTCTAAAAAGCTAATGTCATCGGAAGGTGGTGCACTAACGGATGATGAACTGGAAGATTTGACTCTGGCGCTTCGTACTCGTCTGCATTACCAACCAAAAGATTCAACAGGTTGGTTACTACTCGGTCGTATTGCACTGGCTAACCGTGATGCTGAAACAGCAAAAGATTCTATGGAGCGAGCTTACAAGCTTGAACCTAAGAATGAAGATGTTCAGTTAGGTTTCGCACAAGCACTGATGCTTTCACCTGATGAAGCGGATCAAAACCAAGCTCGTTTGATTTTGAGCCGTTTGATTCAAAACGATTACGTCGACCTTCGTGTGTTCTCACTGCTAGCGTTCGATGCATTTGAGCGTCAAGACTACCCGGGTGCTGTGAAGTACTGGAGCATCATGCAACAGATGATTGGTCCACAAGACAGTCGCTATGAAATGCTTTCGCGCAGTATTGAAAGTGCTCAGAAGAAAATGGGCGACAATATGGGTGTCGACCAAGGTAAGACTGTTGCTGTAACGCTCGATCTATCTGCAGACGTGAATGCTGACCCTAACTCAGTGTTAATTGTTTCAGTACACAGAGCAGATGGTTCTCCAATGCCTATCGCAGCCGCTCGTTACCCACTAGGGACTTTCCCTCGTACTGTTGTTCTAGATGACGGCAACAGCATGCTGGAAGGACAAGAGCTGTCTAGCCTTGAAACTCTGATGGTTAGAGCTAGGCTTGATACAGACGGCAACGTTTCAACTCGCGAAGGCGATTGGTACGGTGAAAGTGAAGTGGTTGAACTGGGTGCTCCAGTTACCATTGATATCAATAAGCAATATTAATCATCACTTTGCATAGGTGTTAGCTATTCCGATTTGCAGATAAACGGTATAGACTTAGCCAAACAATTGAGGCCAGCGATTGCTGGCCTTTTTTATTATTTGAATTCCTTATGGAAAAGGTGATATGTCTGTCAGTGTTTTAAGACTCTCGAGTTTACTTTTTATCGCAAGCTTAACGGTTGGGTGTTCAAGTGCGCCGGACGAAAGTGTTGACGATGATAACCTCGAAACCTCTGAATACGTCGAAGAGTCCCACCCGAATGATCCTTTTGAAGGCTTCAACCGAGCGATGTGGGATATCAACTACGAATATCTAGATCCTTATTTAGTTCGCCCTGTTTCCCTCGCTTATGTTGACTACACCCCTGTGCCAGTACGTTCTGGTATATCCAATTTTCTAGCCAACTTAGACGAACCATCAAGCATGGTGAATAACCTTATTATGGGCAATGGTGAAAAAGCACTCGACCATTTCAATCGTTTTTGGATTAACTCAACGATTGGTTTGTTTGGCTTAATCGATATTGCCAGCGAAGCGGGGATCACCAAATACGATGATAAGTCGTTCTCTGATGCGATTGGTCATTACGGGGTAGGGAATGGTCCCTACTTCATGGTGCCGGGTTATGGCCCAATAACAACGCGTGAAGTAACTGAAACCGTTGATGGTATGTATGTGCCTCTGTCTTTCTTGAACTTCTGGGCTAGCTTAGGTAAGTGGGCATTTGAAGGTATGGAAACACGTGCTCAGTTAGTGTCACAAGAGGCGCTCTTGGATAACTCTCCTGATCCATATGCATTAACGCGTGATGTTTACATTCAACGTCGTGATTTCAAAGCCGAGATTGAACCTGAAGAAGTCGATCTGGAAGAAGAAGATTTCATTGACGGATACCTAGAAGATTACTAGATATAAGATTTTGAATAACTGATAAAAGAAAGGCTTGATGTTGAAAATAACATCGAGCCTTTTTTATATTTGCTACTTTAGATTAAGTAACCAGATTAGAAACGGTAGTTAGCTTGGATACCTACTAGCCAAATGCTACCCGTTACTTCACCTTCAAAAGTGCCGCCAAACGGTGCTGATGCTGCGTCATCTTCTAGCATTTTCGCATCTTTCGCTAAAATGTAAGT
The DNA here is from genome assembly GCF_041470505.1 of Vibrio sp. 10N.261.55.C5. Taxonomy (NCBI): domain Bacteria; kingdom Pseudomonadati; phylum Pseudomonadota; class Gammaproteobacteria; order Vibrionales; family Vibrionaceae; genus Vibrio; species Vibrio sp. 10N.261.55.C5. Next base: position 25,286 of record NZ_JBFRMS010000033.1, on the reverse strand, counting down.
GAAGCCTGCATCTAGAGTTAATTGCTCAGACCATTGATAGCCTGCACCAATACTTAACCAAGTGCGGTCTGTTTCTGGGATCGTTGCTGTACGGTGCTTTTCACTTACAGCTGAAGTATCGTATGCAATACCAGAACGTAAAGCTAACTTAGGCGTCATTTGGTAAGTCGTACCAACTGCAAAACGGTAGTTGTCTTCCCAGTTCTCTTGTTTGATTTCTACGCTGTTTTCACCCGGAAAATCAGCAACAAGCTCTTTAAAACTGCTCCAGTTTGTCCAGTTAATGCTTGCGTGAACCGCGACTTTATCTGTCAATTGGTGGAAACTTGCAAGTTCTGCTGTAGCAGGAAGCGCAAGATCCATAGAGCCTGCATCTTTCTTATTTGGTTGACCGAAGTTAAAACCGTGACCGTTAGCATGACCTGATAGAGTTAAATCAACTTCTGATTTATAGGTAAAACCTAGGCGGTTGTTTTCATTGATTTGCCAAGCTGTACCGATCTGCCAACCCCAAGCAGTATCGTCACCTTCCATGTATTTCAGAGCGTCGCCTTTTGATACTCCAATCTGTTGAATAGAAGTTGCTGATACCGCACCAAAACTGCCTTCAGCCATGATGTAACGAACACCACCACCAATAGATACACTTTCAAGTACTTGGTATGCAGCGTTTAGGTTTAGCTCCATTGTGGTAACACTTGCTTCGTTACCGTGGTTAGCACCACCGAAGTCTGTACCTAGGTCTGTTTCCATACCGTAGTTAGTACCAGCAGCAAAACCTAATGCAAACTTGTCGTTGTACTTATGAGAAACATAAAAGTTTGGAATTACTGCGCTATGTGCAAAATCGCTAGAGTTAGATGAGGACTTAGCGCCAGTAAAAGCAGACGTAGAAGTGCCATCGATATCAATGTTAGGATCAACATAGATAGCACCAACAGAAACTTGTGTGCCTTCTAGGTAAGTCAGCATAGCAGGGTTACGCCATTGTGCGTCTGCACCGTCAGCCATTGCTGCTTCACCCGCGTATGCGCGGCCTAGGCCTGTTGCTGAGTATTCTGCTAGTTGAAAACCTGCCGCGAGAGTTACGGTAGAAGTCGAAAGTAGTCCAACTGCCACTGCAGCAGATAGAAGAGTCTTATTCATTTTCATTATTATGTTCGCTGAATCATAAGTATTTAGTGGCGTGATTCTACTTTTAGAGTCATTACTTTAAAAATGAAATTCGAATAAAACAGTGTTTTAGGGATTTAATGAGTAAATGTGTTTAATTATTAGAGAAATAATCTAAATGTTTCGGCTGTGTTGCGAAGTTTGAGCGTACACTTGTAGTCATATATTGACCTTGCAGGCTACAGTTGTAAGCTTAAATTGAAGTGGGTCAGTGGTTTAGGTAATAAAAAAGGGTCGCATAATGCGACCCTTTGGGGATAAATTATTAGCTTATATTAGAAGCTACGGCTGTACTGCAGACCCATCAGGATTGCATCAGCATGTGTTGTTGCGTTAACACCGGTTGAAAGCCCAGGAGCGACTGGCGTAGTTTCTGATACATCTACATCATCACCCATTAGGTATGTGAAGCCGAAGTCAACATTAGAAACTGTGTCAATGTGGTATGTGAAACCAGCAGAGAACCATTGACGATCAGAATCTGGAACAGAAATTGAAGTCAGTTCATCCTGTGCACTTGTGTCGTACATGTAACCTGCACGAAGAGTCCAATCAGAGTTTAGGTAGTATGTACCACCAATAGCGTAGTGCCAGCCATCTTGCCATTGGTATTGTTTCGCATACGACGAGCCAAGAGGTGAGCCTTGTAAGTTTTCAAAGTCGATTTGATCGAATGCACCCCAACCAATCCATTGTACAGAGTAGTGAACTGCGAATTTAGTATCTTCGATTTTGTGGTAACCCGAGAATTCAGCGATATCAGGTAAAGGTAAGGTGATTTCTTGGCCTTTATCATCTTTAGCTGTGATCTCTGGACTGTAGCGGTAAGCTAAGCCGAAGCGGTTGTTTTCGTCTAGTTCATATACAGTACCAACATTGAAGCCCACAGCCCAACCATCAGCCTCATCAACATCGACTAATGTTGTTCCGGCAGGAACTAAACCGCCACTAGCTACACCTAGAGCTGCACTAGTTTCTCTTTTCATGGTGCCTTGACCGTAAATAAGGTCTAAACCTGCACCAAAGCTCCATTGTTTATTCAGTCGGTATGAACCAGCAAGGCCAAAGTTAATGCTCTGAACATCTGTTAAGCCGCCGTATTCAGCTGCAGTATAACTATCATCAAACTCTGTCTTAGTACCGAAGTTTGAGTACGCATTAACACCCCAAGCGAATTTATCATTTACTGGAACGATAAGGTGGATATTTGGCGCGATAGATGTATCACCAACATCATCCGTGTCGGCAACCGGAATTGGACTGCCATTAATATTGTATTCAGCATCGTTTACTTCAATCATTGAAGTAATGCTTTCAAAACCAAGCGAAAGCTCAGTTTTGTCAAATAGTGCCATTGCTGCAGGGTTACGTGCCATTACTGACGCGTTATCTGCGATTACTGCATCACCAGCGAAAGCACGGCCGATGCCGGTTGCTGATTGTGCGTTAAGTTGGAAACCTGCTGCCATCGCTTGCGAAGACGCCAGTGTAATTGTTACTGCTAAAAGAGACTTTTTAAACAGACGCGTGTTGTTGGTAGTCATTCATTTATTCCTTTATATATCCGCCTCTACAGGGCGATTAATTTGAGCAATTGCTCAATGGTGGCTGATCCTATTCGCAAGTATACGATATACAAATCCGACCATTGGGGATTTTGAGTGGAAAATTATGGAAATGACGCCTATCTGGCACGAAAATGGTGTGAAATGCTGTTTTTTAGAGTTTTAACTCTAGAGGTATTGGTGGTGTGAATGGTTTTGTGATTTATTTATAAATAAAGCCCAGCAATATCAGTAATATAATTGCTGGGCCTTTTGTGACGGGGCTTTAAGAGCGAATCAGCTCATTGGTTTGATCATTTTTGTCAGCTTTTCGGCGATTTTGGAAACATCCTCACCATTTTCACCCACAAGGATTAAGCTGCTGCCATCTACGGGTGTTACCGAGCCGGACATGCCTTTTTCATCAAAATCGATAGGTTTGTCTGTTGGAATACCGGTTAAAAACAGTGTTACTTTGCCTTTTGCGCCTTGGAAGACCATATGTACTGCGTTGGATTTACCAAAGCCACAGTGGTTTAGGTAATAAACATGGTAAGGGAAAGCGTCATCAAACTGAAAAGCAAATGGGTTCATTTTTGCGTTGATCTGCTGCGATGTAACCTGTTCATCGATGCTACTAACAAAGCTCTTCTCATCAACAACATGCTTCATCGCTGTATCAACTAAACTAGCTTGCGCAGGTGAAACGAATGCATTTCCCCAATTCACTTGGCCAACTAATAAACCTGCAACGAATGCTACTGAGGCGGCCATTGCCATTGCTCGTCTCGCAAACGTTGGCCTTACTACTTTGCTTTCTTCGCTTGAGGTCTGATTGAACAGAATACGATCAGCAAGATCGTCTGGCACATCCACATTCATCGCAGAGTGGATCTGTTTATCAAGCGCTAGTACATCGTCTAAGAAGTTACTATTGGCTTCGCTATTCGCGGTCGCATCAACAATATCTTGTGTACGTTGTTTAGGTTCCGACAATACACGACGACGAAATTCCAAATCATCCATTATGTTGCCCCCTCTCTGCCTCTTCTGTATCCAACAGCTCTTTCAACTGATTTCGAGCTCTGAATAAACGTGTCATCACCGTGTTTTTGTTGAGATCGAGAATATCGGCAATCTCATCACCACTAAAACCACCAATCACTTGCAAGAAGAGAGGTTCACGGTAATCAATTTCAAGTTTCATGATCTGGGCTTGCAACCACTGATGCTGATGGTGCGGGTCATCACTGACACTAGCATCGTTACCGTGATCGTCGATATCAACCAGATCAAACTGTTTGCGTTCAAAACGTCGAGCGTTCTCGCGTCTCAATATGGTAATCAGCCAAGATTTGGCGGCTTTTTCATCTTGAAGGCTATCGAGTGACTTCCATGCACGAAGGCAAGTTTCTTGAACTAAGTCTTCGGCAATGCTTTTGTCTTTGCATAACCAATAGGCGTAGCGAAAGAGGTCACGATGATAGGCGCGCACAAGTGCTTCGTATTTTCTTTGTTTGTCCATATCAGAGTTGACCGGACGCTTGGCTGTTTTCTTTCCAAACATTTTTATTATTGACACACGAGCCTCCATAATTGCTCTGCGTATAGCTGTCCTCTATACGTTGTGCTTCGTTTTTATATTTTTAGAGCTAACGATCGGCAGGAAATCGTAAAATCACATTAAAATTGATCTACTTCAAAATCTAAGGCCTCGAACTCGTTATAGTACACCTTGTCGTCTAGTTAGTCATTCGTGGCTAGCATGTTGAGCAAGACGACACTTCCTTTTGAAGGCTGACTTTACTTTCTCCTAATCAGGAAACTGATTATTTCAATTGGCGCTAAGTTAATTGCTTTATATACATTCCGACCACACAGCTTTGTGTGGTTTTTTTTTTGCCTCAAGAAAACCATTCCCTACACAGCGATAACAGTCTTTGCTTACAATAGTTTAGTCTCTTACGACAACCTTTCCCCCAAAAAGGTTCGCCTGAATGCGCAGTTATATTTTCAAACAGTGAGATACTCGTATCACGTTTATTTAAACGCTCGTTTGATTTAATTAACAACTTCTTTACAATGCTTCAGGTCAGACCTCTTAACTTTAAGGAGAAACCATGGGCAAACAGGAAGTCAAAACGCGTTCTGGAGAACGTGTTGCCGTTGTCGCTGGATTACGAACCCCATTTGCTCGTCAGAGCACAGAATTTAGCCAAGTGCCTGCGGTTGACCTAGGCAAAATGGTTGTGAGCGAAATGCTTGCAAGAACGGATGTCGATCCTGCGCTTATCGAACAAGTTGTGTTCGGCCAAGTAGTGCAAATGCCAGAAGCGCCGAACATTGCGCGTGAAATCGTGTTGGGCACAGGCATGAACATCAATACCGATGCCTACAGTGTCACACGAGCATGTGCGACCAGCTTCCAAGCGGCAGTTAACGTGACCGAAAGCATTATGGCTGGCACGATTGATATCGGTATTGCGGGCGGTGCGGACTCTTCTTCTGTATTGCCTATCGGTGTTTCGAAAAAGTTAGCGGCAAATCTATTAGCGCTGAGTAAAACGAAAACTATGGGTCAAAAGCTGAAAATTCTTAAAACACTTTCCGTAAAAGATTTGATGCCAGTACCACCTGCAGTTGCTGAATACTCGACCGGTTTATCCATGGGACAAACGGCTGAGCAAATGGCTAAGACGCATGGTATTACTCGCGAAGCTCAAGATGCACTTGCTCACCGTTCTCACTCTTTGGCTTCTCAGGCATGGAAAGAAGGCAAGATTAAAGACGAAGTGATGACGGCATTCCCGGCACCTTACAAAAAGTATCTAGCGGAAGACAACAACATTCGCCACGACTCAACGGTTGAAGGATACGCCAAGCTACGTCCTGCTTTTGATAGAAAGTACGGCAGTGTAACGGCAGCCAATGCTACGCCTCTTACCGATGGCGGTGCAGCAGTGATGTTGATGCGCGAAGGTAAAGCGAAAGAACTAGGCTTAGAAGTGCTTGGTTATATTCGTGGTTATGCGTTCTCAGCGATTGGTGTTGAAACAGATATGCTGATGGGCCCGACTTACGCGACCTCACAAGTATTAAAGAACACCGGTTTAGAGTTGTCAGACCTAACACTGATCGAAATGCACGAAGCATTCGCTGCCCAAGTTTTGGCTAACGTTAAAATGTTCGCGAGCGATGAGTTTGCACAGAAGAATCTTGGCCGCGACAAAGCGATCGGTGAGATTGATATGGAGAAGTTCAACGTGCTGGGTAGCTCGATTGCTTACGGACATCCGTTTGCAGCGACTGGCGCGCGCATGATGACTCAAACATTACGTGAACTGAAACGTCGCGGTGGCGGCTTGGCATTGAACACAGCTTGTGCGGCTGGTGGTTTAGGTGCAGCAATGATCTTGGAGGTAGAATAATGTCTACGACTCTTGATGCAACAACAGAAAAAGAAACAGTCGCTCAACCAGATTCAACCTTTGCGACTGAATCAACCAAAAAGAAAGCGACAGCATTTACTCTCAATATCGATGAGCAAGATATTGCTTGGTTAGCGATTGATGTACCAAACGAGAAAATGAACACGCTGCAAGCGGCTTTTGCTGAAGAAATGAAAGCCATCTTCGAGCAACTCAAAGAAAAGCAAAGCCGAGTTAAGGGCCTAATCGTTCATTCTCTTAAGCCAGATAACTTTATCGCTGGTGCTGATGTAAGAATGCTTGATGCGTGTAAAACGGCTGACGAAGCACAGTCTCTGGCTCGCCAAGGGCAGGAGATGTTCCAAACGCTTTCTGAACTACCGTACCCAGTAGTCGCAGCGATTCACGGCCCATGTTTAGGTGGTGGTTTAGAGCTTGCACTGGCGTGTGATTACCGTGTATGTACCGATTCAGATAAGACTCGCGTTGGTCTGCCAGAAGTACAGTTAGGTCTGTTACCAGGCTCTGGCGGTACACAGCGTCTACCTCGCCTTATTGGTTTGCTGCCATCTCTTGACCTAATCCTTACGGGTAAGCAACTGCGCGCTAAGAAAGCGAAATCGCTCGGTGTTGTCGATGCTTGTGTGCCTGAAACTATCCTGCTTGAAGTCGCTAAAAGCTTTGTTGAAAAGAATACGGGCAGTAAAAAAGGTAAGCGTCTGGCGTCGAAAAGCCAAGCGTCGACTAAAGAAAAGCTGATTTCACGCACGGGCCTTGGTCGCAAAGTGATTTTTGAACAGGCTTCAAAGAAGACGAATCAGAAAACACGCGGAAATTACCCAGCAGCGGATGCGATTTTAGACGTGATTCGTTATGGCCTAGAGAACGGCTTTGATAAAGGCCTTCAGTACGAAGCGAAGCGTTTCTCAGAACTGGTTATGACTTCAGAGTCTAAAGCCCTTCGTTCGATTTTCTTTGCAACCACGGAAATGAAAAAAGAACACGGCGCAGACGCAGAACCCAAAGCGGTTAAGCGTGTTGGTGTGCTAGGCGGTGGTCTTATGGGCGCAGGCATCAGCCATGTCAGTGTTGCTAAGGCGAAAGTGCCTGTACGCATTAAAGACGTATCAAATGAAGGTGTACTGAACGCGCTTAACTACAACTTCAAGTTGTTCGATAAGCAGCGTAAGCGTCGCATTCTGAGCCGAGCGGGCCTTGAAAGTAAGATGCTTCAACTGTCTGGTGGTATCGACTTTACGAGCTTTAATCACACCGATGTGGTGATTGAAGCGGTATTTGAAGACCTCGACCTTAAGCAGTCAATGGTTGCGGACATCGAAGCCAATGCCAAGCCAGAGACTATTTTCGCGACGAATACGTCTTCATTGCCGATCCATAAGATTGCGGAGAAGGCGCAGCGACCAGAAAACGTGGTCGGTCTTCACTACTTCAGCCCAGCCGAAAAAATGCCGCTAGTAGAAGTTATCCCTCATGAAACTACGTCAGAAGAGACGATTTCTACGGTTGTTGCATTAGCGAAGAAGCAAGGTAAAACGCCGATTGTTGTGAAAGACACGGCTGGTTTTTATGTGAACCGTATTCTTGCTCCGTACATGAACGAAGCAGCGCATTTACTGCTAGCGAACGAGCCGATTGAAAAGCTCGACAGCACGTTATTGGACTTCGGTTTCCCGGTTGGTCCTATCACTTTATTAGATGAGGTGGGTGTTGATATCGGTGCGAAGATCATTCCGATTTTAGTGAATGAGCTTGGCGATCGTTTCCAAGGTCCTGATGTGTTCGATATTCTTTTGAATGACAATCGTAAAGGCCGCAAGAGTGGTAAAGGTTTCTACACTTACAAAGGCAAGAAGAAGGAGGTGGATAAGTCAGTTTACAAGCTGCTTAAGCTGCAACCAGATCCTAAGTTGAGCGATAACGATATCGCGATGCGCTGTGTGTTACCTATGCTAAACGAAGCGGTTCGTTGTCTAGACGACGGCATTATCCGCAGCCCTCGTGATGGTGATATCGGTGCGATTTTCGGTATCGGTTTCCCGCCATTCCTAGGTGGTCCGTTCCGTTATATGGATCAAATCGGCATTAAGTCACTGGTTGAGATGATGAACGATTTCGCTAAGAAGTACGGTGATCGTTTCGCGCCATGTGATGGCCTACTGACACGTGCTGGATTGGGTGAGTCTTTCTACAAGTAACTCTCTAACTCATTGATTAAGAAGCCCGTATCAAGCAATTGATGCGGGCTTTTCTGTTTTATGAACGAGTGTGAAAGGAATGAGATTCCCGACTCAGTCGTTCCTCCTTCTCGGGAATGATGATTGAGAGATAAAAAGTAAGTTATTGCGTTGATTAGAAAGGTGGTCAAACACACGTCAATCAAAACTACCGTCATCTCCTAAAGCGACGAAGGAGCGTAATAGGAGATCTGCTTTTGGATCTGCATCCAATAAAAAAGGTTGATGCTTTCACATCAACCTTATGATTTTCATTCCAGCTTTATCAGCCTAGCTCAGTATCTTTCGGGCGTAACTGAAACTCATCAATAGAGCCAATTTCAACACCTGCTGACAGCTTCTCTTCCTCATTATGAGCATTACCGTGAGCATGCATAATCAGGCGATTTGCCGTGCGTGGTTTTAGCTGGCTAACCACAAAACGCATCATGTCTGAGCGAGTTAACCCCTTAAGGTCTTCCAATACGCGCTCTCTCTGGTTGAACTCAACATCCTTATTGCCTATCGCAACCCATAAGCGCTGAGCTCGCCCTCGCAAAGTCGTATCTGGTGCCGAAATCTGATTCCAGAGACCGCGCTTACTGCTGTGCCATTGATAGTCGTTAAGCTCCAACAGCACCATGTAAAAGGCATTGAGGAACTCATCTATTGAAGCTAACAAGTCAGCAGGGGCGGCATTCGGTGATTGCACATACAACACAATACCAGGGTGTCGGTTGAGCGGCATATTGCCAGTACCGACCATGTAACCTAGTTGCTGCTTGGTTCGTATCTCATGGAAGAAAGTGGCCGACATCAAATGGTTTGCCAATGAATACAGCGCGATATTTTTAGGTGAAATATCAGGGCATTGGTAATAAACCACAATTGCTGAATCATCTTGGTTACACACCACTTCACGTTGGAAGCTGCCGTTTTCACCGAGCATGATGAGCGGACGCAGTGATTCTTCGTAAGCCTGATCTTGAACACGCAGTGCATCTTTTAGCGTTTCAGCCATCTTGTGTGCATCGGCTTTTTTCCAGTCGCCATACACAAACATCTCAACATGAAGTTCCGCCAAGATTGCTTGAACAAAAGAGGAGAGCTCATCGACCTCTATCGTTTCTAGGGCTTCAATTAACACGGAATAAGGCGGGTTATTTGGTTGAAGTATCCCAGTCATTGCATTAAACAACTGCGAAATAGGGCGATCTTGCGACGCGTTGTTCCAGTTTCTGAGCAATTGATGCTTGATGGTTTCGAAGCGTGTTGGACTAAAGTCGCGTGCTTGGAAACGTTCAAGAATCATATTGAGCAGTTTTGGCTGTTTCTCGCTAAACCCGGACAGAGTGAGCGTTACACCGCCCTGATGGGTGTACATGTTGTAGCCCATTCCGGCGATTTCAGCCTGATACGTATCTTTTTCGAGTGAGTCTAAGAACATCTCTACGCACAAGCGTGTTTTAACGATATTTCTTGGGCTAGCAACTGAGTGCGGGCTATCGATAGCGACATACACCACACCTTTAGGAACTCGAAATTGATGGTCTTGCAGGTGCCACAGCTTAAAGCCGTCGAGCTCTTCTAACAGTTGTGGGAACTTAGCGTCACCTTCCAGTTCAGTCGGGTCTAGATCGTAGCAAATAAACGGGTTTTTGCTTGGGAGTTCAAACTGCCAACCGGGGTTAATGCACGTAAAGCATTGAACTTGTTCAGCGCTAAAAGGTGTGACCGAGTAGGGAGTAAAGTACCACTTCGCTTCCCTGTCATACTCGAATCCCTGAGCAACAATGGTCGCTCGCATGTTGTCTACGGTTAAGTAAGGCAGCAAAGAACGCTGTAATTCGTCATCGAAATGCGACATTTTGTAATCGCCATACACCACATCTTGCTCTTGGTAGTGCTGCATGTTGATGACGAGGTGGCTGACGACATCAAGCGGTCTTGCTGGCTCTTGAAAGCGGAAAGCAGACTCTAAAACGGCGCGTTTTTCTAGGTAGCGCCACTCTTCTATGCCTTGTTGTTCGACTAACTTGATGTACTGAAATATCGCTTGGATGATGTTATCGGTTTTGGTTAAACCTTCTATGGTCAATGAGCAACTGACTGTGAAATCACGGTAGTTACTGCCACTCGCGCCACCACCTGCAGAGAGAGATGTTATCCAGCCTTTCTCTTTGAGTTGCATCATCAAACTGCCTTCACCTTCGTAACCTAAAAGGTGGGCAAAGAACGACAAAGGCTTAACGCCGTAGTGTTCGTCCATGCTTGGCATCGGGAAGGTTAAGATCAGTTTGCGCACTTCTTTAATCGGCTCAACGCGGACTTGTACACCCGTACTTAACTCGCCGACAATCGGAACTTCAACCTTTTTGCCTTGTAGGTTGTGATTGGTGATTGAGCTAAAGCGATCCTCAACCCAGCTTTGCATCTCATCTAACGACTGATTGCCAGACAGTGTCAGTGTCATCAAGTCAGCAGAGTATTGTTGCTGGTGGAAAGCCAAGATCTCTTGTCGAATCGTCTCGCCGTTTCTGTCACCCAACGTATCGATATTACCGACAGAAAACTTCGAGAATGGGTGATTGTGATTCACCAGTTCTTTGGTAACTTGGTACAAGCGTCGTGAGTCGTCGTTGAGTTTCATCTTGTATTCGGAGTCAACGGCTTGGCGTTCTTTGTCTAACGCTTCTTCGTTGAAAAGGGGAGCGGTAAAAAATTGGCTGAAGCGATCGAGTGCGGTTTCAAAGGCATTCAATTCAACATCAAAAAAGAAGCAGGTGTGCTCTGTTCCTGTCCAAGCGTTGTTGCTACCGCCATGCTGGCTGATAAAACTTTGGAACTCTCCGACCTTTGGATACTTTTCAGTTCCCAAAAATAGCATATGCTCTAAGTAGTGAGCTAAACCCTCTCGGTCTGTAGGGTCATCAAAATGCCCCACATTGACGGCTAATGCGGCTGCTGCTTTTTGAGCATTTTGATCCTGAACTAACAGTGCACGTAACCCGTTATTTAAGGTTATGTAGCGGTATTGATGTTCATCATTTGGGCTTAAGTGCACAGGAGCATCTCCAGAGAAGGTGGTTTTTAAATTATGTACCCGATGATTCGGCGTGCAAACCTTGTGATCATATTTTGGGATATGAAGTGCTTTTTGGCGATTTCTAAATCACTTTTATCGATTTTTATCAGTAATTTATTTTCTTTTAACAAGATTGTTAAGAAAGTCGAACTCTTTGGCAAGTGACTTGATATAATTATTTATATTGACTGCGGTTTCTCTGGATTGAGAGCCAAACCTAAGTAGCGTTTCGCTGATATATGGGATATATCGACTTTCGACATGTTACGAAGACAGGATTGAACATGAAAATATTCATTATGCGCCACGGTGAAGCAGAACATTTTGCCAACTCGGATGCAGAAAGAGCGTTGACCAAGCGCGGGAAAATGGCTTCTCTTGCCGTGGCACAAGCTGCAAATGAGCAGGGGATTAGTCAATTCGATAAAGTGCTGGTGAGCCCATATTTAAGGGCACAAGAAACGTGGTTAGAGATCTCTCAGGCGTTTTCTGGAAAGAAAGTAGAAACCTGTGATGATATTACGCCTTATGGAATGTCCGACGATGTGTTTGATTTGACCTTAGCAATGGCTGAAGTAGAAAAACTAGAGACCATTTTATTTGTTTCTCATTTACCTCTAGTGGGCTACCTAACTGCAGAGTTTGCAACAGGCATGGCGCCGCCTATGTTTCCCACTTCGGGCCTAGCGTGTATCGACTTCAACCTTGAGACACAAAAAGGTGAGTTGCTTTGGAACATCAATCCATAAGCTCGTTGAGCTCTGTTTGATGACAAAGTTGCAGACAATTAGAAAGGGCATCTCAATATGATTGGGATGCCCTTTGTTGTTTTTTGGTGAGAGAGAGTTTGTTAACCAGAATTACTTCTCAGGAACCGAAAGCAAGACTAACAGCGCGCCATTGCCGCCAAACTCTAACGGCGCTTGGTGGAAAGCCATCACGTCTGGGTGCTGTGCTAACCACAAAGGCACCTTCTGTTTAAGGATGTGTTTACCGATACCGTGTTGAACGCAAGCACACGCCACGCTCTCTTTCACGCAGTGCGCAATCATCGCGCCAAGCTCACGTTTGGCTTCTTGTTGAGTCATACCATGCATATCGAGATACACGTCAGGCACGTAGACACCACGACGGAGGCGCTTGACCTCATATTTAGAGACATCATCACGCGCATAACGCGTCGGACCGTCTTCGCTAAGATGCGGAATGAACTCATCCGAGAAATAAAACTCGCTATCACTGGCTTGTCTTGCCGTTCGAGTAATTTCTTTTTGCTTGGCATTTCTTTTTGGCTGCTGGACTATGGTATCCTGTTGCAACTTTTTAACGCCCTTTACTGCATCGTTGAACAGGGCGAAATCGTCATCGAAGTCGGTGTCTTTTTTGCTCATCAGGTTATGAATTCTAATTAGAAACGTAATTAGCAGTATTGTAGCGCTTTTCGGAGACAATTTTGGATAAGATTTTTGTAGAAGAAGCGGTATCAGAACTACACACGCTTCAAGATGTGATTCGTTGGACTGTTAGCCGCTTTAACGCAGCGGGCCTATTTTATGGTCACGGCACTGATAACGCGTGGGATGAGGCAGTACAACTTATCTTACCTACTCTTTATCTGCCGATTGATGTTCCTTCGCATGTGATGAACTCTCGTCTAACGAGCAGCGAACGTCTACGTATTGTTGAGCGCGTAATCAAGCGTATTAATGATCGTACACCAACGGCTTACCTAACCAACAAAGCTTGGTTCTGTGGTCTTGAGTTCTTCGTTGATGAGCGCGTTCTTGTGCCTCGTTCTCCAATTGGTGAGCTGATCGAAGCTCAATTCCAACCTTGGTTAACTGAAGAGCCAACTCGCATCATGGATATGTGTACGGGTAGTGGTTGTATCGCTATTGCTTGTGCTCACGCATTCCCAGACGCTGAAGTAGATGCGATTGATATCTCTACTGACGCATTGCAAGTTGCAGAGCAGAACGTTCAAGATCACGGCATGGAGCAGCAAGTGTTCCCAATCCGTTCAGATCTTTTCCGTGATTTGCCAAAAGAGAAATACAACCTGATCGTATCTAACCCACCTTACGTGGACGAAGAAGATATGAACAGCCTGCCAGATGAGTTTACTCACGAGCCAGAACTTGGCCTAGCAGCGGGTACAGACGGTCTGAAATTGGTTCGTCGCATCTTAGCTAATGCACCAGACTACCTAACTGACGACGGTATTCTTATCTGTGAAGTTGGTAACTCAATGGTTCATATGATGGATCAGTACCCAGAGATTCCATTCACTTGGATTGAATTCTCTAACGGTGGTCATGGCGTATTCATGATCACTCGTGAGCAGCTTGTTGCTTGCGCTGATGAGTTCTCTATCTACAAAGACTAGGTTTCAATTATTAGGTTAGTGCCCCTATCTTAGGGCTGTAAGCTTAGAACCTGACATCTAGTAAGACGTTCGATTTGAAACGTTTTTATTTAAACGCCATGCAGCAATGCATGGCGTTTTTTATTGCCTAGATTAAAGATGTTTGCATTTATATCGAAGACGTTAAGCGCAATATTTAGTTGATTAATATGAGGACTTATTACATATTGGTGTTTAATATTTAGTCGTTTTAGTGAGTTAAGGAGGATTCACGATGAGCTTTGATACATGGATTTATTATTTATTAGCGGTGCTAATTTTAACGGCATCACCAGGCCCAAGTTCTTTATTGTGCATGACAAAAGGTGTGCAATCTGGCTTTAAATTATCGATATTTACTGCCTTGGGGAGCTTAACTGCGATTACTGGTATTTTAACTTTATCGTTTACCGGGCTAGGGGTCATTATTGCTTCGTCTGAAGTGGTATTTAATGTCATAAAATGGACTGGTGCAGCTTATCTGATCTTCCTCGGTTGGAAGTCTCTGCGCTCTAGCCAACAAGATTATGACAAGTTATCGGATCAACAAGGCGGTGCTCAATCTGTCAAAGAAAGCGCTGCGCAGCATTACTTAAGTGGCTTTATTGTTGGCGCGAGTAACCCCAAAGCTATCTTGTTTTTTACTGCACTTTTCCCACAGTTTATTGATCCCTCAATTGCGCTATTACCACAGTTTACCGTGTTTGCTTTTACCTTCGCAGTGATGGAATTGTCTTGGTTATTGGTGTATGCCTACTTGGGGGCGAAGTCGTCAAATTGGTTGTTTGCGAAAGGTCGAGCCAAGGTCTTTAATCGTGTCACTGGAGGTGTCTTTATTGGGGCTGGTGCACTGCTTTCGACGACCAGTCGAGCATAACTTTCTGTTTTATCAGAGAGGTGAATGATTACAGAATATTCTTGATGCTGTCATAAAAGGTTAATATTAATGTGCTTGCTGCTTTTAGCGAAAAGCCGATATATTGTAGTTACACCATCACGTTCTCAAGGAGAGACATATGCAGCATCAAGAAATGATTCAACACAGTAACTTTGGCGTAATCAGTCGTACTTGGATTTTCTCTACCCTTTCTCTAGTGGGTATTCTTGCTCTAATGTAGTCAGCTTCATGGCTCTATAGTTTTAGTTTTTATTATGAAATCACTTGTTAAAAAGTCTTCAAAGTCAGAACTCTTTCTCTTATAAATGTGGCTTTTCTCATCAGGCTAGCCACTTAACCTTTTCTTCGCTGTACCTTTCTCTGATTAACCATTTTCTCTGAATAATCGCTTTGACGTGTTACCCCATTTCTTCAAATAGACTCATTGTTTAACCTGATCTGAAGTTGTTATCAAACTGTGATAATCTTAAGTTATCTATTACCTACAGTGTATCTCTCATGTCTGTCTGGGATTCAATTTCATTTAACAATCGATTTACGGCGTTACCTCGACTGTTCTATACCCCAATTCAACCTACACCTTTAAATAATGTCCAATGGCTTGCATGGAACCATAACCTTGCCAGTGAACTCGGTTTTTTGTCATTTGATGATGCTTCCGAGGAATTGCTTGAAACGTTATCTGGCAATGTTGAACCTGAGCAGTTTTCGCCTGTAGCAATGAAATACGCAGGCCACCAGTTTGGTTCTTATAACCCGGATTTAGGTGATGGAAGAGGGCTGTTATTAGCTCAAATTGTCGCGAAAAGTGGCGAAACGTTCGATTTACACCTTAAAGGTGCCGGTAAAACGCCCTATTCACGTATGGGCGATGGACGCGCTGTTATTCGATCAACCGTTCGTGAGTACTTATGTAGCGAAGCGATGGCAGGGCTCAATATCCCAACCACTCGCGCGTTGGCTATGATGACCAGCGATACGCCGGTTTATCGTGAGAAGCAAGAGTGGGGCGCATTGTTGGTGCGCGCTGCTGAGTCACATATTCGTTTCGGTCACTTTGAACATCTGTTTTATACCAATCAGTTAGCAGAACATAAATTATTGGCCGACAAAGTCATCGAATGGCACTTCCCAGAATGCCTCGATGAAGAGAAACCCTACGCAGCCATGTTTAATGAGATTGTTGATCGCACTGCAGAAATGGTCGCGCTGTGGCAAGCGAATGGTTTTGCTCACGGAGTCATGAACACCGATAACATGTCGATCATCGGGCAAACTTTCGATTATGGTCCGTTCGCGTTTCTTGATGAATATGACCCAAGATTGATCTGTAATCACTCGGATTACCAAGGTCGTTATGCTTTTAACCAGCAGCCAAGAATAGGGCTTTGGAACCTGTCGGCACTGGCTCACTCACTTTCTCCGCTGGTGGATAAGGCCGACTTAGAGGCGGCTTTAGAGCAGTACGAACCGCAAATGAACGGTTACTTTAGTCAGATGATGCGTCGTAAGTTGGGGCTACTTTCGAAACAAGAAGGCGACAGTCGTTTGTTTGAATCTATGTTCGAGCTGATGTCGCAAAACAAAGTCGACTACCCAAGGTTCTTTAGAACGCTATCGAACCTAGACACCTTGTCGCCACAAGAAGTGATTGATCTGATAATTGATCGAGAGGCAGCAAAACTGTGGGTAGATAACTACTTACAACGCTGCGAATTGGAAGATAGCTCAGTGGTCGAGCGCTGCGAAAATATGAGACAGGTAAACCCGAAATACATCCTCAGAAACTACCTAGCTCAGCTAGCGATAGACAAAGCAGAGCGCGGTGATAGCAGCGATATTGACGCTTTGATGGTGGTACTGGCAGACCCTTATGCGGAACACCCGGATTATGAATACCTTGCGGCTCTACCTCCTGAGTGGGGTAAAGCCATGGAGATCAGCTGCTCTTCATAACCAACCAATAGCGGATTAAGCCCTAAAGATTCAGATAGAGGGCACTAAGTTGTGATCTTTATCTGTTTGTTCTTCTAACTTTACAAACATGTCAATAATCAAACAATCGGCCAGCCTATACACTATGTGAATAAGTTGTAAATTTAATAGGTTTGGGCGATGCCAACAAATACTCGAATTCTCGTGGTGGATGATGATCAAGAAATCCGCGAGCTGCTGGAAGAGTACCTCACAAAATCTGGTTTCGATGTTTCTTCTGTGGGAGATGGTGTTGAACTAGAAGCTCATCTGCAAAACCAAGGTTATCCAGATCTGATTCTGCTTGATGTGATGCTACCCGGTGACGATGGTTTTACCTTGTGTCAACGTGTCCGTAAGCAATCGAATGTGCCTATCATCATGCTAACTGCCGTATCGGATGAAACCGACCAGATTATCGGCTTAGAAATTGGTGCTGATGATTACATCGCTAAGCCGTTTAGCCCTCGCCAGTTAATGGCGCGTATCAAAGCCCTGTTACGCCGTGTTCAAGTTGTCGATGATAAGCCGAGTGATTCATTGCCTAAACAGATTATCTTTGGTGATTGGACGCTCGATACCCTAGCTCATCGAATTTCTCACAATGAAAGCTCAGAAGAAATGGACTTATCGGGCAGTGACTTCTCACTGTTAATGTTGTTCCTTACTCGCCCTAATGAAGTGTTAGACCGAGATACTATCTCTTTTGCCACCAGAGGCCGTGAAGCGCTGCCTTTTGAGCGCGGCATTGATGTACAGCTTAGTCGACTGAGAAGCCGATTGGGCGACAGTGGTAAATATCCTCACTACATCAAAACCATGCGCGGCAACGGCTATATTCTGGCTGTGCCTGTTCAGTATGAACACTGATAATCAAGAGCTGTTAATCACCTTGCCAATAAAGTATTGCCTATGAACTGGTTGAGTCGATTAAAACCAAACTCTTTGGTTGCCAGAACATTGTTACTGACCTTGTTAGCCGTGGTGATTGCTCAGGGTATCGCAACGTCTATTTGGTATAGCGAATCCAAACACAAAGAGTTGGAAGGGATTCGTTCTGCCTCCGAAAGCATGGCCAATATGTTTGCCTCGACGGTGACTTTCTTTCAGTCTCTACCCGTCAAATATCGTCATATCGTATTAGATCAGATCCGCAATATGGGCGGTACGCGCTTTTTCGTCTCTTTCAATAAAGAGGCGTTGATTGTCGAACCGATCCCTGATACCCGTTTAAAAACCGCCTCGATTGAAGCTATAGAAAGTGTTTTGAGTAGCAAGCTCAATAAAGTGGAATCAGTTCGTGTTGATTTCTCTCGCCCTGAACATCTCCGTTTGCTTAAAAATGACATTTACTTGAGCGATCTCCCGCGATCGTGGGCACATCACACATTAACCTTAGAACCTCTTAATCCTCCTATTCTGGTTGTTCAGATAGAACTAGCCAGTCATGAATGGGTGTATATCGCCGCGTTGTTGCCGGCGCCTTACGTCAAACTCGACGATACGATTCTCGGTCGTGAGCAAGTGATCTTCTTAGTTTCCTCGACACTCATTCTTTTGGTTTTGACTTACTTGATGATTCGTCGCCAAGTGCGCCCTCTTAAAAAATTAGCAAGAGCCGCCAATGAGATGAGTATGGACATTCAGCAACCCCAACTGAAAGAAGAAGGGGCGACTGAACTGGTCACCGCAACCCGAGCCTTTAATCGCATGCAGCAACGGATTCGTCGCTATGTTGCCGACCGAGAGCACCTTTTTTCTGCGATCTCCCATGACTTAAAGACACCAATAACACGTCTAAGATTGCGTGCAGAGTTGTTGGAGAGTGAAGTAAAGAAAGACAAATTCAATAAAGATCTCGATGAGCTCGAGATGATGGTCAAAGGTGCTTTGCAAGCGGTAAGAGACACCGATCTACACGAGAATAATGCCATTATTGACCTCAATGAAATGGTGCTCTCTGTGATTGAATCTCATAACCAGTATCAGACAAAAGTTGAGTTCGAGCCGGTCGTCATTGAGCCATTGGTCGCGAAACCACTGGCGATTAAGCGTGTACTGACCAACTTAATCGACAACGCAGTTAAGTATGGTTCATCTGCCGTAGTGGAAGTTAGTGGTGATGAGCTTTGGGTGGTCGTGACTATTCAAGACCGTGGTAATGGCATTCCAGAAGACAAACTAGAGATGGTCTTTGAACCTTACTTTAGGCTTGCAACCGACGACCAAGGACACGGACTTGGCCTCGGGATCTGCCGAAATATCCTGCACGGACACGGCGGAGATCTCATTATTCGCAACTCCTCTCAAGGTGGCTTAGAAGCCAAAGTCTATATCCCAACAGGCCTAGAAGTGTAATGTAACAACTATGTTACATAGGGCTTACCTTTTGTTTCAATCCTAAAAATCAAAATAAGTAGACTCTTTATTGAACCGGACGTCGAGTCCGCTAAAACATGGAAGATAATAATGAAAATCAATAAAACCCTACTTACTCTATCTCTTCTTGCTGCCTCAACATTTTCTCAAGCTGGTGAAGTGGAAGTGCTTCACTGGTGGACTGCCGGTGGCGAAGCGAAATCCGCAGCTGTACTGAAAGAGATGATTGAAGAACAAGGCCATACTTGGAAAGATTTCGCTGTTGCTGGTGGCGGCGGTGAAAGTGCGATGACTGTTTTGAAAACTCGAGCAGTGTCGGGCAATCCTCCATCTGCGGCGCAGATTAAAGGTCATGATATTCAAGAGTGGGGTGGTTTAGGTTTTCTAACGTCTCTCGATGCAACTGCGAAACAAGAAAAATGGGATGAGCTACTGCCAGAAGTGGTCACTAAAGTGATGAAGTGGGATGGCGAATATGTCGCAGTTCCTGTCAACGTTCACCGTGTTAACTGGCTTTGGGCTAACCCTGTTGTTTTAGAAAAATCAGGCGTGACGGTTCCAACTACGTTAGATGAGTTCTTTGTTGCCGCAGACAAGATTAAAGCGGCTGGCTTCATTCCACTGGCTCACGGTGGTCAACCTTGGCAAGACGCTACGGTATTCGAAGCTGTAGCACTTGATGTACTAGGCAGTGAAGATTACAACAAAGCGTTTGTTGATCTGGATATGGACGTGTTATCTGGCGACAAAATGGTGGAAGTGTTCACCAAGTTCAAAAAGATGCGTGATTACATCGACAGCAACTCTCCGGGTCGTGATTGGAACGTAGCAACTTCGATGGTTATCAATGGCGAAGCGGCAATGCAGATCATGGGTGACTGGGCGAAAGGTGAATTTACTGCGGCAGGCAAAGTACCGGGTAAAGATTACATCTGTGCACCAGCACCGGGCACTGATGGCCAATTCACTTTCAACATCGATAGCTTTGCGTTCTTTGAGCTGAGTGACAAAGAGAACCAAAAAGCGCAGCAAGACCTAGCGAAAACCATTCTTACCAAAGATTTCCAAGAAGTCTTCAACCTTAACAAGGGTTCTATCCCTGTACGTCTAGATATGGACATGTCTAAGTTCGACCAATGTGCGTTGGATTCAATGGCAACCTTCAAAGCGAGTGCGAAATCTGGCGATCTTGTTCCGAGTATGGCTCACGGCCTAGCGACAACAAGCTACGCTCAAGGCGCGATTTACGACGTGGTAACCAACTTCTTCAACGAAAAAGATGCCGATCCAAAACAAGCGGCGGCTAAGTTAGCGAAAGCTGTGAAAGCGGCTATCTAATATAACTTGATAAGCGACACACAACGCACGTGAGTGACGGGTTGTGTTGCTTTACCAAACCCCCAGGGTGGGTAGGCTCGTAGGGAGCCTATCTACTCTTCACTCCCAATTCTGATATGCGTGATGCTGATGTGGTGCCGAAAGGTAAGCCATTGGCTCGATTGTGCAACAAGGATAAGTTATGGAGCATGTTTTGACTGAGTCGACTCCAAAACCCACAAGGAGCCAGCCTGCGCCCAAGCCTAGCTTTGCTGACAGGTTGCAACATTGGTTACCCAAGATTGTACTGGCGCCGACCGCGTTAGTGACCGTGGTGTGTATCTACGGCTATATATTCTGGACGGCGGCGCTGTCGTTTACGAATTCTCGATTTTTACCGAGCTTCAACTTTGTTGGTTTAACCCAATATGAAAAGCTGATGGATAACGATCGTTGGATCACCTCAATCACTAACCTCGGTGTGTTTGGCTTTCTATTCATGGCGATAGCTATCTTGCTTGGTGTTGGTTTTGCGGTATTGCTTGACCAGAACATCCGTCAAGAAGGAGCGATTCGTACTATCTATCTCTACCCAATGGCGTTGTCATTCATCGTGACGGGTACCGCTTGGAAATGGATTCTTAATCCAGGTCTTGGTATTGAAAAGCTGATGCAAGATTGGGGATTCAGTGACTTCAAATTTGATTGGCTAGTCGACTCTGAAATGTCGGTGTATACCTTGGTTATCGCGGCACTTTGGCAGTCTTCAGGGTTTGTGATGGCGATGTTCTTAGCCGGTCTGCGTGGCATCGATTCTTCAATCATCAAAGCGGCTCAAATCGATGGGGCAAGCTTACCCACTATTTATCTGAAAATCATTTTACCTTGCTTGCGTCCTGTGGTTTTCAGTACGGTGATCATCACGTCACACATTGCGATTAAGAGTTTCGACCTTGTGACGGCAATGACGGCAGGTGGCCCAGGTTATTCATCGGATCTTCCTGCGCTATTCATGTACGCACACTCCTTTACTCGCGGACAAATTGGCCTTGGTGCTGCCAGTGCCATGATGATGCTTGCTGGTATCTTAGCGATTCTCGTGCCTTATCTTTACTCTGAACTTAGGGAGAAAAAGTCATGATGAATAACATCAATTTTGCTCGAATATTTATCTATTCAGCACTGCTTTTCTTCTGCTTAGTTTATTTAATGCCACTGTTGGTAATGGTACTGACCTCATTCAAAACTTTGCCAGACATTAAGGCGGGTAACTTGATGAGTTTGCCGAAAGAGTGGGTGTTTGATGCTTGGTATAAAGCGTGGGATACCGCTTGTACGGGCGTAAAATGTGAAGGCATCAAAGGTTACTTTTGGAACTCATTCCAAATGGTGATTCCTGCGGTCGCAATCTCAACATTGCTCGGAGCATTCAATGGTTATGTAGTGACGAAATGGCAATTCCGAGGCTCGAATCTGTTCTTCAGCTTACTGTTGTTTGGTTGCTTCATTCCGTTCCAAGTGGTGCTACTACCAATGGCAACCATGCTCGGCAAGATGGGGCTAGCGAACACAACCATCGGCTTGGTGATTGTGCACGTTATCTACGGCATGGCGTTTACAACTCTGTTTTTCCGTAACTTCTACATCTCGATTCCGGATGAATTGATCAAAGCAGCAAAACTGGATGGTGCAGGCTTCTTTACCATTTTCTTCAAGATCTTATTACCGATCTCGACACCAATCATTATGGTGACGGTGATCTGGCAGTTCACGGCAATCTGGAATGATTTCTTATTCGGAGTGGTCTATTCCGGCTCAGATACTCAGCCGATCACCGTGGCATTAAACAACCTAGTCAACACTAGCACTGGCGTTAAAGAATATAACGTCGACATGGCTGCCGCGATCATCGCCGCACTGCCAACGTTGTTGGTGTATGTCTTCGCAGGAAAATATTTTGTTCGTGGCCTAACGGCAGGATCAGTAAAAGGATAATTACCCATGGCAACATTAGATTTAAAACAGATCCGTAAAACCTATCGCAACGCGGACAACGAAACGTTAAAGGGCATCGACATCAGTATCGATTCGGGGGAATTTTTGATACTTGTCGGCCCTTCGGGGTGTGGAAAATCCACCCTAATGAATACCATCGCTGGGCTAGAAAATATTAGCTCGGGTGAGATTGTAATTGATGGCATAGATGTGGCGCAGGTTGAACCTAAAGATCGCGATATCGCGATGGTATTCCAGTCGTACGCGCTATACCCAAACATGACGGTACGCGGCAATATCGCTTTCGGTTTGAAGATCCGCAAGATGCCACAAGACGAAATCGACGCAGAAGTGAATCGCGTCGCTGAAATGCTACAAATCGAACAACTGCTTGATCGTAAACCATCGCAGCTATCTGGTGGTCAGCGTCAACGTGTCGCTATGGGGCGCGCTTTGGCGCGTCGTCCTAAGCTGTATCTGTTCGATGAGCCGCTTTCTAACTTGGATGCCAAGCTACGTGTCGAGATGCGACACCAGATCAAACGTCTGCACCAAAAGCTGAACACCACCATTGTCTACGTGACCCATGACCAAATCGAGGCGATGACCTTGGCTGACCGTATTGCGGTGATGAAAGATGGTGAACTGCAGCAACTCGGTACGCCGCAAGAGATCTACACCAAGCCAAATAACATGTTCGTGGCGGGCTTTATGGGTTCACCATCTATGAACTTCATTAAGACCATGGTGGATTTGGATGATGAGCAGAATCCGATCATCAAAGTAACGGGTACAGCTGAGCAAGAGCACCACATTCGATTACCACAAAGCATGCGTGAGCAAGATGGCAAAGAAGTGGTGATTGGCCTGCGCCCTGAACATATTACCGAGCAGGAAAGTGAAGATGTGTCGGCAACGACCAAGCTAGACTTGCAGTTAGAAGTGCTAGAACCAACAGGGCCAGATACGATTGCGATGGTGAAAGTGAACGACCAAGAAGTGGCATGTCGCTTGTCGCCAGAATTTGAAGTGTCAGTTGGGCAAATGGCGCCGCTGCATTTTGACTTATCAAAGGCGGTATTCTTTGATGCTCAGACTGAAGCGAGAATTGATTTTTAGTTTTTGAGACAGTAGCTCAATGAGAGTCTAAGCTTAAGCAAAGGCAGTATCACTAATTACTAATAAGTAACGTGATGCTGTCTTTTTTGTGTTTTAGCCTGTTTTATTTCCTCACGAAAACAGAGGGATAAACGAGATAAATGGATTAACTGCAATAATATCGCTAATTAGCCTCCGTTAGCTCTATAAAGCTGACCGAGAACAGCGTAGGATCGCGCTACTTTAGACCAAATACTAGGTTGCACATTAGTGCATAAACAGAAGAATACATGAAACTAACAGCAAAACCCTCAGCTAGTAACGCTTTACTTATTTCTATTACGACACCGGACTTCAAAGGTGACGAAGCAAAAGAGTCTCTTGCCGAACTTGCTCGCTTAGTAACAACCCTAGGGTTTAAAGTGGTCGGTACACAATCACAGCACCACAGTTCAACACAACGACAAAACGTGTTGGGCGCAGGTAAGCTTGCAGAAATTGCACACCTCACCGGTTACCAAGGTTCGATTGAAGAAGCAGAAGATGAAGATTTTATCGATGAATCTTTTGATTTTCGCGCTAGTATCGATGAATTAGATTTTGATGATCTTCCATCTGAAGATGTGGAGTTTGGTACTGCTGACGTAGTGGTATTCGACTGTGATTTGAGCCCATCTCAACTGCGTAATGTAGAAGCGCACTTGGGTGTCGAGGTATTTGACCGTACTGGTATCATCATCGAGATCTTTAGCCGCCATGCTCGTACTCGTACCGCACGTCTGCAAGTTGAAATCGCTCGCCTAAACTACTTAGTGCCTCGACTGCGTGAAACAGCCGACGGTGATAAAGAGCGTCAAATGGGTCAGGGTGCTGGTGAAACTTCATTAGAGCTAGACCGCCGTAAAGTACGTGACCAAATTGCTGCGCTTAAACGTGAGCTGGTTAGCGTACAGGACGAAATGAAGAACCGACGCACTCAGCGTTCGGAGCTTTTCACTGTTGCTCTGGTTGGCTACACCAACGCGGGTAAATCTTCGATGATGCGCGCTATGACCGCAACCGAAGTGAGCGGTGAAGATAAGCTATTCGCGACCTTAGATACCACGGTTCGTGCACTTCAGCCGATCACTCAGCCGCGTATCTTAGTGTCAGATACGGTGGGTTTCATCAAGAAACTGCCACACGATCTGGTTGCTTCATTCCACTCAACACTAGCAGAAGCGCATGATGCTTCATTACTGCTTTATGTGGTTGATGCTTCTGATGTTTCATTCCGCGCACAGCTTGATGTGGTACACGAAGTATTAGCGCAAGTGGGCGTTGAAGGCAGCGAAAAACTATTGGTACTGAACAAGTGCGATAGATTGAGCGAAGAAGAACAGTTAGAGCTGATTGAAGAATTCCCAGATGCAATGCTGACCTCGACTCGTGACCCGCTCGATATCACCAAACTGCACAAGTACATTGTGGGTGTGGCTGAACAAGGCATGATCGAAGAAGAGATCACGATTCCTTATTCTGGACAAGGCATTATCGGTGAGATTCGCTCAAACATGAGTGTGGTGAAGGAAGAATACGACTACGAATGCATCAAGCTTACTGTACGCTCAAGTGCAATTGATTTAGCGCGCTTGAAAAAGCGTATGCAGAAGTCTTGATCGTCTATCTAGTTTAGATAAGAACGTCAAAAGAAAAGTCGACTGC
Organism: Vibrio sp. 10N.261.55.C5; assembly: GCF_041470505.1. Taxonomy (NCBI): domain Bacteria; kingdom Pseudomonadati; phylum Pseudomonadota; class Gammaproteobacteria; order Vibrionales; family Vibrionaceae; genus Vibrio; species Vibrio sp. 10N.261.55.C5. The sequence continues at coordinate 53 of NZ_JBFRMS010000033.1, read as the reverse complement.
AGAGAGAGCGTTTTTTCGATCTTTGGGCGCTGAACAGGGCGGGATCGCACTTT
>NZ_JBFRMS010000032.1:0-18366 GCF_041470505.1 Vibrio sp. 10N.261.55.C5 | reverse complement strand
ATTGGTCACTCAGTTCATTGAAATCAATTTTGATTCCGAAGAATCTGTTTTATCTAACGATAAAACGTTTTGATATTCATCAACGAGTGCCCACACAGATTGATAGGTTTAAATTGTTAAAGAGCTTAACTTCTTGAGCGTTCCTTTTAAGTAAGGAGCCTCTCGAAGTGGACGGCCATTCTAGCGAATTAACATTCAGTGTCAAACACTTTTTGAAAATTAATTTTTTGTCGCTTTCCGTCTTACTGATTCTTGCTGAAGCCTTGTGGCGTCTGCCGTCTCAGTGGTGTCGCATTATAGGGAACCCTCTCAGCTTAGCAACTACTTTTTCATGAAAAATGAATAAATAGGGGTTAACTGCCTAATAGTTCACCTAAACGTAAAAAAGAGAGCATTTCTGCTCTCTTTTTGCTCAAAATCTAAGGGTATTGTTAGATAAATGCGTAAGCATCAGCGTACATATGGTCACGCTTTGCTTCTTTATTCTGAGTAAATAGGTCTCTTGCAGCGCCCGCCATTTCAAAACGACCTGCAATATAGATATCGAAATCAGCTAATGATTCGAAACTTTGCATAACAGCCTCAAGCACATTACCTGTTTGGCCATGCCAAACTTCCGGTGCTTCTTCTACTACCGGTACAAAGTGCACATTGCTATGCTTTTCTGCAATGCCAACCAACTCTTCTTTAGCATATAACTGGCACTCATCTTTTGCGCCCCAGTATAGGTAGATCTCTTTCGAGCTATTTTGCGCGATGCAGTGATCAAGAATAGAGCGCACGTAGCTGAAACCCGTGCCACCAGCAATAAGTAATAGAGGGCGATCGCTTTCTTCTTTGATCCAAGCATCTCCGTGTGGAGCATCAATCGCAATATCGCCATCTTCAGCTTGTGCCTTCTTCATCGCTTCAACCACTTCTAGTGCGTAAGCGTTGTGCTCGGCAGCACCAATGTGCAGCTCAAGCTCACCTTCGTGGCGGCAAGGGCTACTTGCGATAGAGAATGGGCGCTTATCTTTCTCGCCCATTTCAACCATCAGGTACTGGCCCGCTTTAAAAGCGACCGGTGTTTCTGGGTGAAGTAGGATTTGGTAAGTATTACAAGCCAAAGGCTCGATAGACTTCACTTTACATTTAATAGTCATGTTCTTCCTCTTACTAACCCTTAATCGGCAAAGGTTAGAACTAAATTACTTTCTGCAAATGCTTGGCAAGCAAAAATCCAGCCTTGTTGCTGCTCTTTCTCTGTGAGCATGGGTTCAAGGTGGTAACTCACTTGCCCTTCTAATTTTTTGCACATACACATTGCGCATGCGCCAACTTGGCAACGGTTTGGGAAATAGATATCGCTGTTGAGCGCAGCATCCAAGACCGTTTGCCCTTTTTCTACTGTGAAACTGATGTTTTCTGGGTATAAGACTACTTGGTAGCTCATGAAATTCCTAGCTGTTCCCAGATGCTATCAATCTTTTTCACAACATCAGGATCTTTTGTGATTGGTACACCCCACTCACGCAGGCATTCACCTTCCCACTTATTGGTCGCATCGAGACCCATTTTTGAGTGTCCAGTTTCGTTCTGCAGGAATAACGTATCTCTCGCCGGATCCATTCTTGTCGTTACAGCCCAAATGATGTCATTCCAATCACTCACATTGACATCGCCATCACACACGATAACAAACTTGTTCTCATCAAATTGAGACCAAACCGCTTCCATGATTTTCTTACCATTACCGGCAGCTTGCTTATCAATAGACACCACAACCATGCTGGCATTGTCGTTTTGCAGGTGAACATCAATAATTTCAGGATGAACCTTGGTTAACTCAGCCAAGCTACCCTCAATATGTTCACTATTTACAGGTGCTGTTTGGACATCTGGCGATAACGCTAACTCTGCGTCCCACTTCTTAGTAATATCTAGACCCATCTTAGAACCTAACCCAACCACGGGTGAGGCAAAATCCAATGAATCGATCGGCGTGTTCTCTATCATCAGGCTATCGCGTGACGGATCCATATGTTCGCACATCGCTGCGGTTACTTGAGACCAATCACGTGCATTCACATCTTCATCACACACCAATACAAATTTGGTGTACATGAATTGGCGTAAGAAAGACCATACACCCATCATCACTCGCTTAGCGTGACCTGGGTATTGCTTCTTCATGGTCACGACTGCCATTCGGTACGAACAACCTTCAGGCGGTAGATAGAAATCTTCAATCTCTGGGAACTGCTTTTGAAGAATAGGCACAAACACTTCATTTAGCGCAACACCCAATACCGCTGGCTCATCAGGTGGACGGCCAGTATAGGTGCTGTGATAGATAGGGTTCTCGCGCATGGTTACATGAGTAATAGTAAACACATGGTGCTTTTCTTTCTCGTTGTAGTAACCAGTATGATCTCCGTAAGGCCCTTCATCTGCGAATTCATTCGGGTCGATGTAACCTTCCATCACGATTTCTGCACTTGCGGGAACTTCTAAGTCGTTGCTGATTGATTTAACGACCTCAGTTTTACTACCACGTAGTAAGCCTGCAAACGCGTACTCAGATAAACTATCCGGCACTGGCGTAACCGCACCAAGAATGGTGGCAGGATCAGCACCAAACGCTACCGATACTGGGAATGGTTTCCCAGGGTTAGTTTCCATCCAATCACGCAGATCCAATGCTCCACCACGGTGGGCTAACCAACGCATGATGATTTTATTCTTGCCGATCTTCTGCTGACGATAGATACCTAAGTTTTGGCGTTTCTTGTTTGGACCACGAGTAACCGTTAAACCCCATGTTAGCAATGGCGCGACATCATCAGCCCAACAGCTCATCACTGGGATTTTATCTAGGTCGACGTCATCGCCTTGCCATACCACTTGTTGGCAAGCCGCTTTGCGAAGGCGTTTAGCTGGCATGTTTAAGACTTGCTTAAACACAGGTAGTTTATCAAGAGCGTCTTTAAAGCCTTTTGGTGGCTCAGGTTCTTTTAGGTAAGCAAGCAACTTGCCCACTTCACGCAGTTCTTTGACTTCTTGACGTCCCATACCAATAGCAACCCGATTAGGTGTACCAAATAGATTGGTCAAAACGGGCATGTCATAGCCTACTGGATTTTCAAACAAAAGAGCCGGGCCAACAGCACGTAGAGTACGGTCGCTAATCTCGGTCATTTCGTAGTCTGGATCGACTGGGTGAGAAATGCGTTTCAACTGACCAATACTTTCAAGATGGTCGATAAAATCACGTAAATCTTTAAAACTCATAGGACTTCTACATGCTGATTATTCTGCGCTCAGTATATCAAAAAGGGTGACGCTGAGGTCCCCCTTTTTAGTGTGGTTATTGAGAGGCAAAATCCACTTTACGGTAATGCTTGCTCGATCAAAGAACTCTTCACCTGAGGGTTATCATTGACGAGATCTTGCAACCATCGCGTATGACCTTGTTTGGCGAGTTCACGCGCAACTAATGGTGCTTCATCAGCAATCTCCATCCTAGAGACAAGGAACAGCTTCACCTCTTCTGATAACGGGTTAACTTTGGTAAGCAAAGTAATCGCTTCATCTTTCAAACGCGGGTTCTTAGTCGCTGCCATCACCTGTTCAAGCGCGAACGTTTGTTTGGTTTCAGCAAGGCGAACTAGCTCAGCTTGGCTATGATAATCGGCCTTCATTCGCCATAGAATTTTGTAAACCTCTGGGTCTTCGCTCACTTGCGCTAATCGAACCACCACCTCAGTAGAAGGTAACCAACTAACAATAGAAGATGCGGTGAGTTGCTTAGTTAGGTAATCAACCGCTTCAGGAGACAAACTGTCTAGCTCTCTAATGAGCAACGCTTCTCGCGTTTGAACTTGATGTTCAGATCCAGATAACCACTCTTTTAGGTCGAGTTCCTGTTTCTCTGCATCTAGCACAAATACCAATGTCTTCTGATCTTGACGCCATTGTTTAATAAGGCGATTAGCAATTGAAGGGTAATTAAAGGCAGGTACCGTAAACTCATAGCCATCGCCACGTTCTAAGACTTGATAAGTGGGCGTGATAGCAAGTTGCTGCTCGATGAAGATAGACATCTTGGGTGTGAGTACGATTTTTTGCTGTTCAAGCTTCTTCAAGAGTTGGTAACGAGCCACCTCTTGCTGGGGAAATGTCAGGCGCTCAAGCGCAAAGCGTAGCGAATTGACTTCGTCACGTACGACAAGCTCTAGTAGTTCAGCAGTTTTCAGTTTTACTTGATCATTCTCAAGCCAAGACTCTACTGTAAGTGGAGACATCTCGGTGGCATAGCTCATACCAACCGGTGAAAATAACAGTGAAGTAGACAGGAGTAATGATGACAACAGTCCATGTTGCATTTTAACGTCCTTGTAACACTTTTGCTCATTCTGCAAGCTGGCGCTACAAAATGCAAATAAAAAGCGCCACCCGAGGGCAGCGCTTATTAAATACGATCAGCTAATCAATATTACTGACGACGCATTGCGTCAAAGAACTCATCGTTCGTTTTCGTCATTGCTAGCTTGTCGATAAGGAATTCCATTGCGTCGATTTCGCCCATTGGGTGAACAATCTTACGCAGGATCCACATCTTCTGTAGTTCATCGTTCTTGGTAAGAAGCTCTTCACGACGAGTACCAGAGCGGTTGAAATCAATCGCTGGGAATACGCGTTTTTCAGCAATCTTACGGTTAAGGTGCAGTTCCATGTTACCTGTACCTTTGAATTCTTCGTAGATAACTTCATCCATCTTAGAACCAGTATCAACCAGTGCTGTTGCGATGATCGTTAAGCTACCGCCTTCTTCTACGTTACGTGCCGCACCGAAGAAACGCTTTGGACGATGTAGAGCATTCGCATCAACACCACCAGTAAGAACTTTACCTGATGAAGGAATCACAGTGTTGTAAGCACGAGCTAGACGAGTAATAGAATCCAGTAGGATAACTACATCTTTCTTGTGTTCAACAAGGCGCTTCGCTTTCTCGATAACCATTTCTGCAACTTGTACGTGGCGAGATGCTGGCTCATCGAATGTTGAAGCAACTACTTCGCCTTTAACTAGACGCTGCATTTCTGTTACTTCTTCTGGACGCTCATCGATAAGTAGAACCATTAGTTCACACTCAGGATGGTTACGTGCAATGCTTTGAGCAATGTTTTGCAGAAGCATTGTCTTACCCGCTTTAGGCGGAGCAACAATCAGACCACGCTGACCTTTACCAATTGGAGATGCAAGGTCAAGAATACGAGCCGTAATATCTTCAGTCGCACCATTACCCGCTTCCATCACCATACGTTCGTTAGCGTGAAGAGGAGTAAGGTTTTCGAAAAGAATCTTGTTACGTGCGTTGTCTGGCTTGTCGTAGTTAACCGTGTTTACTTTAAGCAGTGCAAAGTAACGCTCACCGTCTTTAGGTGGACGGATTTTACCGCCAATAGAGTCACCTGTACGTAGGTTAAAACGACGAATTTGGCTTGGTGATACGTAGATATCATCTGGGCCAGCCAGGTATGAACTGTCGGCGCTACGTAGGAAACCAAAACCGTCTTGAAGAATTTCTAGAACACCATCACCAAAGATGTCTTCACCACTTTTTGCATGCGCTTTAAGGATGGAGAAGATAATGTCTTGTTTTCTTAGGCGAGCTTGATTTTCAAGACCTAAGCTTTCGCTAAGTTTAACAAGCTCAGACACAGGTCTGTTCTTCAGTTCAGTAAGATTCATAGTGGTGGAAGTTTGTTTAGTCAAAATAGGATCTGTTTTCTTAAGTTAAGAAGGATTTGGTCACAGGATCGACCAAGAAGAGAAATTCGTTCAATTAACGTGCGATAAATTAGCACTAAAACTAAGACTAGTCCATAGCTTAGAAAAAACAAAACCGCGCATTTGTTAACTGCACGGTTTCTTTTCAAATGCTGACCTGATTAAAGGTTAGCGTCTAAGAACTCTTTAAGTTGAGTTTTAGATAATGCACCAACTTTAGTCGCTGCTACGCCGCCATCTTTGAAAAGAAGTAGCGTTGGAATACCGCGAATACCAAACTTTGGTGGAGTACCAGCATTTTGGTCGATATTTAATTTACCGATTGTGAGCTTGCCTTCGTACTCGTCTGCGATTTCATCAAGAATCGGCGCAATCATTTTACATGGACCACACCATTCTGCCCAAAAATCAACAAGAACAGGGCCTGCAGCATTGATTACATCGTTATCAAAACCGTCATCAGTTAGCTGCAAAATCTTATCACTCATCTTCCACTCCAATGTATTTTTTAGAACTGGTTGGATGATAACCAGTAAATAGATGTCCTATTGGAATGTATTTACTTTCGTATTGCAAGCTTAAGCTGATATTCTATAGCAATGAAAAAGACGCATATCACAGAGCAAAAGTTCGCCGACTTGGATTTACTTCCGCAAGTCATTGAAGGATTGGAGAAAAAAGGGTTCGATTATTGTACCCCTATCCAAGCCTTGGCGCTCCCGGTACTGCTCACCGGCCAAGACATTGCAGGCCAGGCCCAAACGGGTACTGGTAAAACGCTTGCGTTTCTTACTGCTACTTTTAACCACCTGCTAAAAACATCTGAGCATGAAGGGCGTAAGCCTAACCAGCCACGTGCGATTATTATGGCACCAACGCGTGAACTCGCGATTCAGATCTACAACGATGCTGACTCTCTGGTTGAAAGCACAGGTATCAAGGCAGCACTTGCTTACGGTGGCGAAAGCTACGACAAGCAACTAGGTAAAATCGAAGAAGGCGCAGATATCTTAATTGGTACGACTGGCCGCATCATCGATTTCTACAAGCAGAAGGTATTTAACCTTAACCACATTCAAGCTGTTGTTCTTGACGAAGCTGATCGCATGTTCGATCTTGGTTTCATCAAAGACATCCGCTTCTTGTTCCGCCGTATGCCTGAGCCAAAAGATCGCCTGAACATGCTGTTCTCTGCGACATTGTCTTACCGCGTACAAGAGCTAGCGTTCGAACACATGCACAACCCAGAGCATGTTGTTGTTGAGCCAGAGCGTAAAACAGGTCACCGCATTCAGGAAGAGCTGTTCTACCCATCAAACGAACACAAAATGGCACTGCTGCAGACTCTAGTTGAAGAAGAGTGGCCAGAGCGCGCTATCATCTTCGCTAACACTAAGCACAAATGTGAGTCTGTTTGGGGTCACCTAGCTGCAGATGGTCACCGTGTTGGCCTGCTAACTGGCGATGTTCCTCAGAAGAAACGTGAAAAGATTCTTGAGCAATTCACTAAAGGTGATGTTGACCTGCTTGTCGCAACCGACGTTGCAGCACGTGGTCTACACATTCCTCAAGTAACACACGTATTCAACTTCGACCTACCTGATGACTGTGAAGATTACGTTCACCGTATCGGCCGTACAGGTCGTGCTGGTGCAAGTGGTCACTCGATCAGCTTTGCTTGTGAAGATTACGCAATCAACTTGCCACCAATCGAAGAATACATTGAGCACGCGATCCCTGTGTCTGACTACGATGCTTCTGCACTGCTAGAAGATCTACCAGCACCATTGCGCTTACGTACACGTAACCCGCAACAACGCCGCTCAAACAACAATGGCCCACGCAACGGGAACCGTAAACCAAACCAGAACCGTCGCCCACGCCAACCGCGTCATAACAAGGAAGCTTAGTCGCTTATGAGTCAAACAGTGTCACCCCCGCTTTACGCTGCAATCGACCTCGGGTCGAACAGTTTTCATATGCTCGTTGTGCGTCATATCGATGGCAGCGTACAAACCATGGCTAAAATTAAGCGCAAAGTGCGTTTAGCTGCAGGCTTAGATGAAAATAATGCGCTTAGTACAGAAGCCATGCAGCGCGGTTGGGACTGTTTGAGTCTCTTTGCAGAGCGACTTCAAGATATTCCGAAAGAAAATATCCGCATTGTCGGTACAGCGACCCTACGTACTGCTATCAATGTGGATATATTTCTAGAGAAAGCGAACCAGATCCTTGGTTACGACATCAATGTTATCTCCGGAGAAGAAGAAGCTGCGACTATCTATAAAGGCGTAGCACACACTTCTGGTGGCAGCGGCCGCCGACTGGTTGTTGATATTGGTGGCGCAAGCACCGAGATGATCATTGGTGAAGGCTTCTCAGCGAAAGCACTAACCAGCCTAAAGATGGGCTGTGTTACTTGGCTTGAGCGCCACTTTAAAAACCGCCAATTAACCGCTACCAACTTTAACAACGCCATTGAAGCGGCGAAGTCGACGTTGGCTCCTATCCTAGATAGCTACACTGATATCGGATGGGATGTGTGTGTGGGCGCCAGCGGTACCGTTCAAGCACTGCAAGAGATCATGTTGGCGCAAGGCATGGATGAAGTGATTACTCATGCCAAACTTAAGCGTCTACAGAAACAAGCGATGATTACTGAGCGCTTGGAAGAGCTAGAAATCGAAGGACTTACCCTTGAACGCGCATTAGTGTTCCCGAGTGGCCTTTCCATTCTTATTGCTATTTTTGAGTTGCTTGAAATAGATTCAATGACACTCGCAGGCGGCGCACTCCGTGAAGGCCTAGCCTACGAGATGGTTGATGAGCTTCGCCAAGAAGATATCCGAGCGCGTACCATTAAGAGTGTTCAATCACGCTACCAAATGGACGTAAGCTACGGTGAACAAGTTGCTGTAGTCGCACAAACGCTGCTAGACCAAGCGGGCGCCGAAGCGTGGGTTTCAGAACCTCAAGCTGGTGTGCTATTGCAAACGGCAGCTAAGCTTCACGAGATTGGTTTAACCATCGATTTCAAAAAAGGCGGTGAGCACAGCGCTTATCTGCTGCAGAACTTAGACCTACCTGGCTTTACTCGAGCGCAAAAGCACTACTTGGGTGAGTTAACTCGTCGCTACCGTGAACAGTTAACCTCATTACCAGAGCAACACGCTATCTCAGGAACCAGTAGCAAGCGTATTTTACGTATTCTGCGTTTAGCTATTTTGCTGACCCACCGTCGTAACCCAGCGCTAGAGCCTGAGTTCAAACTGACGACGAATGACAACAATCTAACCCTAACGCTTTCTAAGCAATGGTTAGCTGACAATCCGCTGACCGCTGCAGAGCTAGAGATCGAGTCGAATAGACAAACCGATATTGGCTGGCCATTGAATATTAAATGCCTCTGATATTAGTATCTGACGCTAGAAATTAAAAAAGCCCAAGTTAATAGACTAACTTGGGCTTTTTCTTATCGCTGCATTAATGCTTTGTGTTACAAATCTCAAACTTAAGCGTTCACGCCTGTCGCTTTAAAGTCAGGGTTCACTGCGGTTAGCTTTCTAACAATGTAGTTAAGAAGCACGCCGTACATAGGCACGAACAAGCCTAGGCTGATGATAAGTTTGAATCCGTAATCGACTAAAGCAATCTCAGTCCAATGCTCGGCCATAAATGGATCTGGGCTTTGATAGAAAGCAATCGCAAAGAAAGCGATTGTATCAATGGCATTACCGAATAGCGTTGAACATGTTGGGGCAACCCACCACTGTTTAAGCTGACGCAGACGGTTGAAAACATGCACATCTAAGATCTGACCCAGTAAATAAGCCATGAAGCTCGCCGCGGCGATACGAGCAACAAACAAGTTGAACTCACCTAATTGGCTAAAGCCTTGGAATGAACCTTCAAAGAACACCACTGACAAGAAATAAGAAACGGCCAGCGCTGGTAACATCACTAAGAAAATAATTTTACGGGCAAGCTGCGCGCCAAAAATGCGTACGGTCAGATCGGTCGCTAGGAAGATAAACGGGAAAGTGAAAGCACCCCAAGTGGTGTGCATACCGAAGACGGTAAAAGGTAGCTGAACCAGATAGTTGCTTGACGCAATAATCACCAAATGGAACAAAACTAATAGTGCTAGGGCTTTGCGCTGTTGCGCAGGGGTAAAGTTACTCATGCTGTACCTTTTTAGTTTGGTTTGGGGGTGAGGGAACCCAAATCGAGTCATTTCTTCGAATAATCCAAGAAAGCTCTTACCAATAATGTGAATTAAAAATGTTTCTATAATTTGCTCTATTGAGCGGCGGGCGATTATACATTAATCAATATTGGCTGCAAAGGTGAGAACAAACGCAAACGTTTATCCTCACTTTTATTGGTGAATAGCGCTAGAAGCTGTGCTTTAGAAGCTATGCCTAAAGTTAAAAACCGCGCTTGAAAAGCGTCGCGAGATAATCAAACTCTTCTCGGCTTTCTTCCGCGTTTAACGACTCAAACCAAATTGATTCACTGTAATGCTCAGACTTTAAGAACATTCGGCAATCTTCAAAATCAATCAACCAAGAATGCATATCGGCGTCCCATTGCTTTTCAACAACTGACGCTGACAACAACGCCACCAGCTTTTCACCTAGCACTTCATAAGAATCAAAATCAAAACTTGGAGACGTAATCAATAAACGCCCTTCCTCAGCTAAATACTCTCTTAAGCCAAATTCTGTTTGTGTTGTCATGTCCCTATCAACCTTATTCTTTTTCTATGAACTAACCGTTCTTATAAGCTAAACGCTTCTGAAAACTAGCAATCAGCCAATTAGCCGTGTGTGGTGATGTGTTCTTGAATCAAATCTAAGAATGGATCTGCGTACTTATCCAGTTTACGTTGACCAACACCGTTGACTGCCAGCATCTCTCCGTATGAGGTAGGCAGTATTTCAGCCATATCAATCAAGGTCGCATCACTGAATACCACGTATGGTGGTAAGCCATCTTCATCTGCAATCGACTTACGCAGCTTACGCAGTTTCGCAAACAGCTTCTTATCGTAATTCTTGCTGCTTAACTTATCGGACTTAGCATTACGCACCGCTGTATCTAAACGAGGAACAGCCAATTCCAAAGACATCTCACCGCGCAGCAGCGGGCGGGCTTCTTCTGTTAGCTGTAAAGTTGAGTTACGAGTGATGTTTTGGAACAACAAACCTTTGTGAATCAGCTGACGGAAGATACTGATCCAGTAGTCGTGGCTGTGATCGCGACCAATACCGTAAGTAGACAACTTATCGTGACCATTATCGCGCACACGGATGTTCTGCATACCACGCATCACTTCGACTACGTAGCCCATACCAAACGACTGATTGACACGGTACACACAAGACAACGCCTTCTGCGCTTCTTTAGTCGCATCAAAATGCTTAGGTGGATCGAGGCAGATATCGCAGTTGCCACATTGCTTCTCGCGATATTCGCCAAAATAGTTAAGCAGAACCTGACGACGACACGTTTGCGCTTCAGCAAAGGCACTCATCGCATTCAGCTTGTGCATCTCAACTTGTTTCTGTGGGCCTTCTTCTTTCTCATCCAGCATACGACGCAGCCAACCCATATCAGCCGGGTCAAACAGCATCATCGCTTCAGCAGGTAAACCATCACGACCTGCACGGCCAGTCTCTTGATAGTAGGACTCGATATTACGTGGGATATCAAAGTGCACTACGAAACGTACGTTGGGTTTGTTGATGCCCATACCGAAAGCCACAGTCGCGACCACAATCTGAATATCATCACGTTGGAAGGCTTCTTGAACGTAAGCACGCTCATCGGTGTCCATACCAGCGTGATAACCCGCGGCGCGAATACCGTTATTGCATAGCTTCTCGGTCACCATTTCCACTTTCTTACGGCTACCACAATAGATGATGCCGCAATTGCCTTTCTGTGTTTCTAGGTAGCGAACCACCTGTGACACGGGCTTGTGCTTCTCAACTAGGTTGTAGCGAATATTAGGGCGATCGAAGCTGCCTAAGTAAGTGTGCGGCTCCACCAGCTGCAAACGCGAGATAATATCTTTGCGCGTCGCATCATCAGCGGTTGCCGTTAGCGCCATATAAGGTACATGCGGGAAGTACTGTTTAAGTTGCCCCAATGATGCATATTCAGGGCGGAAGTCGTGTCCCCACTGAGAGATACAGTGCGCTTCATCGACTGCGATCATTGAAAGAGTAAGCCCTTGTAGACGCTCGATAAAGTCACGCATCAACACCCGCTCTGGCGAAACATAGACCATTTTCAATTGGCCTGAGTTCATGCGATTAAACACCGAGATTAGCTTTTCTCTTGGCATCGACGAGTTAATGCACTCAGCGGCAACACCATTGGCCTTCAATTGGTCGACTTGGTCTTTCATCAACGAGATCAGCGGTGAGATAACCAGAGTCAGCCCTTCACGAACCAAAGCCGGAATTTGGTAACACAGAGATTTACCACCACCGGTTGGCATAATCACCAAGCTGTCTTTGCCTTCAACGGCCAAATCAATGACCTCTTGCTGACCATCGCGAAAGCTTTGATAGCCGAACACATCTTGCAAGATGGTTTGCGCATCATTCGCGGGAGTTGGTATTTGCTCAGCAATCAGAGTGGCGGTCATTGTGGTTCCTAATCGAGGTATGAAATCAGCAAGCATCTTCGGCAAGCAAGTCGCACATTGTAGAGGGGAACGCTGGCGAATTAAACCGCAAATTGTTAGGTGAAAAGGGTTATCGCTCCTATACTGACCAACTCTCTTATAAATCTTATTAATAAGCACTCAGTGCTAGAGAAAGATGCATGACACAGGAAGAACAACAACGTACGCGCCAAGGAGTTTTGCTTGCCGTCGGCGCTTACACAATGTGGGGTATCGCCCCTATATATTTCAAATCTTTAAGTGACGTTTCCCCGTTAGAGATCCTCAGCCACCGTGTAGTATGGTCTTTTTTCCTACTCGCTTTCTTACTGCACATTGGCCGCAGCTGGCGTAAAGTCCGCGACACCTTGACCTCAAAACCAAAAATGCTCTATTTGGTAGCGACGTCTATTTTGGTGGGTGCTAACTGGCTGATCTTTATCTGGGCGGTGAATTCCAATCACATGCTCGATGCCAGTTTGGGGTATTACATCAACCCTCTGATTAACGTGTTACTTGGGATGCTCTTCCTCGGCGAACGCTTACGTAAGCTGCAATGGTTTGCTGTGGCTCTTGCTGCGATTGGCGTATTAATCCAATTAATTGCCTTCGGCTCAGTACCGATCGTCGCCATTGCCCTAGCCTTTAGCTTTGGCTTTTATGGCTTGCTGCGTAAGAAAGTCAGCTTAGAAGCACAAACGGGTCTGTTCATTGAAACTCTGGTGATGCTGCCTCTCGCCGCAACCTACTTACTGTTTATTGCCGATAGCCCGACCTCAAACTTATCGATGAACCCGATGCAACTCAACCTATTACTGGTTGCTGCCGGTGTGATCACCACGGTTCCATTGCTGTGTTTTACTGGCGCTGCAACTCGCTTGAAGCTATCAACACTCGGTTTCTTCCAGTACATCGGTCCAAGCTTGATGTTCTTACTGGCGATTCTGATCTACGGCGAAGCCTTTACCTCAGATAAAGCGATCACCTTTGCTTTCATATGGGGAGCACTGGTTATTTTCAGCTTTGATGGCCTGCGTAACAACAAGAAGAACAAACGCGCGAAACAGTGATATTGATCGTTTTTTACAAGACAATCCCTTAATACGAAGATAAGCTTGGTTGAATTGATGACTATTTGACCAAGCTTTTTTGTACCATGGATAAAGTCCACTATTACTCTACCCCAACAGAAGATATCAGCCTGATCCAAGCTCAATACCAAGAGTTTGCTTTCCAGCGCCACTATCATTTGGACTTTCACATTGGTTTAATTACCCAAGGACAACAGAAATTCGTCTATAAAGGGACGAGCCATAATGTTGGTGCTGGCCAAGTTGTTATCATGCCACCCGATGAGCTGCATGATGGGCACTCCAAACTCGATTCGGGTTATCAAGTCAGTGTGTTTGCCGTATCTCCCCAATGGTTTCAAGATCTTGCCGATCCCAAGAAGAATGGTCACACATTAGGCTTTTCTGAGTTGATCCTCTCCGATCAAGCTGCGTTTTTACAATTACGCAACTTACACGGCCTGTTAATCAATCAAAGCATCAGCCAACTCGCTCAAGATTGCTTACCATTCGAGGGGTTCTCAACGATTGTCGATCGTTATGCAAAATTTGGATCGAAGAGTGACATCAAACTGGGTAATCAATCGATTAATACACTCAAAGACTATTTGATGGCGAATTTGGACCAGCCAGTGCGATTAGAACAACTGTCTGAGCTGTGCGGCTTAACCACAACTCAATTCCAACGCCACTTTAAGAACAGAATGGGCATCACCCCTTACGCGTGGCTGAGCCGTTTACGTATGGAACAGAGCATGCGCCTGATTAAATCTGGGATCTGTGGTACTAAAGTCGCGCACCAAGTAGGCTTCTATGATCAAGCACACTTCTCCAAGGCATTCAAAACCACATTCGGCGTACCACCCTCACAAATCAACTAAGTGTTGATAATTTACAATTGCTCGATTTCAAATCGCGGTAAGCTACGCTCAATACGATTACTTATTTAATAATAGCGGCAACGTTATTGAGAACTGACATGAACGAAGTCACCATACTGATCACCCTCGCCTCTATCCATTTCATCGCTTTGATGAGCCCCGGCCCTGACTTTGCGTTAGTCGTGCAAAATGCGACACGCCACGGCAGACAAACAGGCTTGTACATTGCGCTTGGTTTATCTTGCGGGATCTTACTGCATTCGTTGCTCAGCCTGACGGGAATCAGTTACCTAGTCCACCAGCAACCAACCCTATTTGCCATTATCCAGTTGGCTGGCGGTAGCTACTTGCTGTACTTAGGCTACGGTGCACTTAAAGCAACCTGGCAAATCATTCAGAACCACGACGATGACGACGATGACGACGATACCGTCAATGCCAAAGATCTGATTCTGACCAACAAGCGTCAGGCATTTTCGAAAGGGTTTGCGACCAATATTCTCAACCCAAAAGCTTTGGTGTTCTTTATTAGCTTGATGTCGAGCTTAGTGCCTGCCGACATGTCTCTATCAGGTAAAGGCTTTGCGCTTATTATCTTGTTTGGTCTGTCTCTGTTTTGGTTTTCACTACTGGCGTGGATGCTTTCGACTAAGGCTCTACAGAAGAAACTTAGCGAAGCAACGGTATACATCGATGGCTTATGTGGCGTGGTATTCAGCCTGATTGGCGCGAGTATTCTTTGGCAGTCGCTGTCCGGTTTAATCGCTTAAATTCGAATCAAGATTACAATTCGTTAACAACGCACTGGCTATCTAATCTTTCCGCTGCCAATCTAGCTCTGCATATTAAAAGGAGAAGATCATGCAGTGGAAAACAAAACTAACAACCCTCGCCACTTCTACCCTACTTTTTGCCTCTCACGTCAGTTGGGCAAATCAAGCTGCCGATTCCGTCGCACCCGAACAAAGTAGTGGTTTAGAAACCAAACAACTCGTTAAAGCCAACGATTGGATGGTCACCGCAGCCAACCCTCTTGCAACACAAGCCGGTGCTGATGTACTTGCCCGTGGTGGTAACGCAATTGATGCCATGGTTGCCGTGCAGCTTATGCTTGGCTTAGTGGAACCTCAGTCATCAGGTATTGGTGGCGGCGCGTTCCTTGTCTATTTTGATGGCAAAGACAAACAGCTCAAGACCTACGATGGCCGTGAAACTGCGCCACTTGATGCCACCCCACGTCTATTCCAAGACGAAAACGGACAACCGTTTAAATTCTATGATGCCGTGGTTGGCGGTCGTTCTGTTGCCACGCCGGGCACGGTGCAATTGCTGTGGGACACTCACCAGAAATACGGCAAGCTCGAATGGGCATCACTGATTAAACCTATCGCTCAGTTAGCTGAAGAAGGTTTTACTATCAGCCCACGTTTAGCCACCTTGATCGAAAACGACCAAGAACGTCTGAGCCGCTTTGCGACAACTAGAGCCTACTTCTTCAATTCCGATGGCAGCCCGAAAGCCGCTGGCACGCAACTTAAGAACCCTGAATACGCGGCAACGTTACACGCTATCTCGAAGGATGGTGCTAAAGCTTTCTACCAAGGTGAGATTTCTGCCGACATCATTAACACTGTACAAACAGCGAAGGGTAACCCGGGCGTATTAGCACAGAAAGACTTCGACGCTTATTCGATCAAGCAGCGCGAACCGGTTTGTTCTGCTTATGAAAGCTACGATATTTGCGGAATGGGGCCACCAAGCTCTGGTGCGTTAACGGTTGGACAAATCCTTGCAATGACGGAGCAGTTTGACCTCAAATCATGGGGGCCAAACGACGCGAAATCTTGGCAGGTGTTAGCAGACGCTTCTCGCTTAGCCTTTTCAGACCGTGGTATGTACATGGCAGACCAAGATTATGTGCCAATGCCAACTCAAGGGTTAGTGAATACTGACTATTTGCAGGAACGTGCTCAGTTAATTACTGCAGGTAAGGCATTAGACAACGCACCTTCAGGCACACCACCGTGGGATCACGCAATGCAGAGAAGCCAAGATGTTTCTATTGAACTGCCGTCCACCAGCCACTTCAATATTGTCGATAGCGATGGCAATGTCGTATCGATGACTACCACTATTGAGAATGCCTTTGGCTCACGTTTGATGGTTAGAGGTTTCCTACTCAATAACGAACTAACCGACTTCTCATTCAAGACTCATAACGATGGCAAGCCTATCGCGAACCGATTAGAACCAGGCAAACGTCCACGCTCTTCGATGGCACCGACCATCATCATGCAAGACGATAAGCCTTACATGGCAATTGGTTCTCCGGGTGGTAGCCGCATCATAGGTTATGTAGCACAAGCTATTATTGCCCATACCCAGTGGGACATGGATATCCAGCAAGCGATCAACCAACCGCACTTCCTAAACCGTTTCGGAACCTTAGATTTGGAAAAAGGAACATCTGCGGAAAACTTCAAACCTGAGCTAGAAAAGATGGGATTTGAGGTCAACATTCGCGATCTTAACTCGGGTTTACACGCTATTCGCATCACAAAAGATGGTCTAGAAGGTGCTGCAGACCCTCGCCGTGAAGGTGCAGCTATTGGCCAATAGGGAATAATCCTCCCTTTTTACTCGCAGCCTTGTGCGAGATCTCTCACAAGGCAGTGAGTAAATATCGATATTTGATGACGAAATTAGTCACCCACAAACCGTAACCGATTGAAATTAAACAATACGTACATTTATCATTCAAATAATTATATAGAAATTCGCTTATGCACCATTGCTGATAAATAAGGAATCGGTAATATGAATGGTGTCGGAAGGATGCTGACACGGAACAGGAAACGCCAAGGACTTGGTTATCTTCAGGATGAAGATTCGATTACTCAGGATGAATAATCGGCATGGATAGCGAAATGGACATTGAATGGACGCAATAGTAACTAGGATGGTTGCTACTAAGGAAAGACAATGGACACCTCTGGACGAGGAAAGGACTGAACATCAGGATGATGTCAAGGACACCGCTCAAGGAACAAGTGACGCGCGCTAACGAGGATTGTTGGCAGATCAGGATAAGATCAAGGACACCGCTAGGAAGGCGACGAAAGGAATACGCTGAAGGATAACAGCACACTATCATGGATTTGATGCATGGAGCACACTTAGTAGCCGGATTGCTGCGAGTAAGACTATAGACCCCGATGAGCGCAAGCTCTCGGGGTTTTTCTTTATCTGTCGTTTCACTTATTCCTCTCTCAAACAAATAAATCAAAGACCTTTAATTACAATTCTGACATTTAAAGCATTCACTTCTTAACCACTTCCGAGTAACGTAAGTCTTACTAGGCTCAACTAGTTTCATAACCATAATTAAACTAAGGACAAATTCATGTCACACGTTACCTTCAAAGGCGCTGCTGTACCACTAACAGGCACATTCCCACAAACTGGCGAACAAGCACCAAGCTTTGCACTAACTGCAGGCGATCTTTCTGAACTGACTCTTGCTTCTCTTGCAGGCAAGAAAGTGGTTCTAAACATCTTCCCAAGCATCGACACAACAACTTGTGCAACGAGCGTACGTACGTTCAACGCAAAAGCGGCAGAGCTTGAGAACACGGTTGTTGTTTGTATTTCTGCTGACCTACCATTTGCTGCAGGTCGCTTCTGCGAACTAGAAGGCATTGAAGGCGTTCAACACGCTTCGACTTTCCGTTCTCCTACATTCGCATCAGACTACGGCGTAGCGATTGCTGAAGGCCCACTAGCAAGCCTAACAACGCGTGCAGTTGTCGTTGTGGATGAAAAAGGTGTGGTAACACACAGCGAGTTGGTTGCAGAGATCACTGAAGAACCAAACTACGAAGCGGCACTTGCAGCACTGTAAGATCCCCTCTAGTCAGTCATGTATTGTGATCGCTTAAGGCGGTACAATCGAGTAGGAGGAGG
>NZ_JBFRMS010000031.1:0-142624 GCF_041470505.1 Vibrio sp. 10N.261.55.C5 | reverse complement strand
AACTTTACGGGGTCACTTCACTAATCGGCTTTTTCTGTTTTTAGCGGATATGACGCTTTGGCTGAATCCATTGTACGGCGCGTATTGGTTCTAAAACTTGCCCCAACAGGCGAGAAACGTCGCTTAAGGTGCCAATGTGGTTTGATGGGTTTTAGCGGGTAAGTACGCTTACGAGCAACAATAAAGTATTGGCTTCCGGCGAAGGATGCACAACCACCTAAGCTGTTCTCCAACCACGTCCACATCGCTTGATACTTACTCATCGGAAACAGCGCGTAGGTGTCACAATGAATTACTTCATAGTTAAGTACACCTAACCAGTCTTTAATTCGACTTGGCGTGTACATACGCCCACTCCAAGGCAAGCTGTTCTTTCGCCAAGGCATCAAACTGGCAAGCCCAGTGACACTGATTGGGTTGAAGCCCGTGATAATGATATAGCCATCGTCCATCATCACTCGATCGACTTCTCTCAATAAGCGATGCGGGTCATTGCTATAATCTAGCTGATGACTCAGTACTACAACATCAAAGCTTTTCTCCAAAAAGGGTAAATTATAGCCATCCGCTATCACATTATGTAATGGGTTCTGGATATCTAGGTTTACTTGATGTTGAATGTTGCATGTGCAGCTAGAAATCTCACTACTGAGGCCACCGAGCTTGAGCATATGGTAACCAAATAGCTTTGGGCACCACTCATCGAGTCGAGTTTGAATAGATTCTCTCAACCAGTCCCCATTGTGCAATTGCGCCCAAGTGTAAGGACGTTCAAACTTCTTTCTGCTACGTGCTGGCTTCATCAATAATCTGTCTCACTTATTCTGTCGCACTAATAGTGACTGGAGAACCAATAATGTTACATATCAAAAGCATACCTGCATTTAACGACAATTACATCTGGCTGATTCAAAATAGCGATCGCCGTTGTGCTGTCGTCGACCCTGGTGATGCGGCTCCAGTATTAGAGTACTTGGTACACCATGAGCTAACTTTAGATGCAATCTTGATTACACACCACCACCACGATCACATTGGTGGTGTTCCAGAACTCGTTAGACAATTTCCCGGCGTGGATGTTGTCGGTCCAAGGAATGAACCTATCCCTACCTTAACTCATCCGGTCGATGATGGTGATCAATTAGAACTGTTTGGCGAAGTATTCCTCGTCCTAGGGCTCAGTGGCCATACTGCGGGTCATATTGGTTATGTGGGCGATGCCAAACTGTTTTGTGGTGATGTGTTGTTCTCTGCGGGCTGTGGCCGAATCATGGAAGGCACACCACAACAGATGTTCGATGCACTGAATAAGATCACGGCTCTGCCTCAAGAAACCGAAGTTTATTGTGCACATGAGTACACTGCAGCCAATATCGCTTTCGCATTAGCCGTAGAGCCTGATAACCAACATTTGCAGCAATATCGCGACCAAGTGAACCGACTTCGCGCTCAAAATAAGTCGACCATCCCCACAAATTTGAGACAAGAGAAGTTTGTGAACCCCTTCCTGCGCTATACCGAGCCAAGTGTAGTGAAATCAGTGTCTAATCGCACCGAGCAGACCGATCCTTTATCGGTATTCACCGCTTTACGTGCGTGGAAGAACGAATTTTAACAAATACAGACTTGTCACTCATAGGGGGTGGCAAGTATTATCATCGGCCGTTAATTAAAAAGGCTGTAACATGCGAGTTAAGTACAGCTGGGCTTTGGTATTACTACTTTCTGGTTGCCAATTAACTCAGTCAGAGAATCCAGACCAAGCTTCCGAGCAAACCAACACATCTCCTACTAAAGAAGTTTCTCAAGCGAACGTTTCATCAGAAGCAACAGCCAAAGAAGATCAAAAAGTTGAAGCACCTGTCGTTACTCCACAAACACAAGAAGATGTTTGGAAACGCATTGCGATGCAACTTGAAATGGAAGTGCCAGACCAAAAGAAGGTCGACTACTACCGAACTTGGTATCTCAAGCACCCGAGTCATCTAAAAACAGTATCAAAGCGTGCTGAACCTTTCTTGTATCTGATCACGACTAAGATTGAAGAAAAAGGCTTACCACTAGAATTGGCACTACTACCCGTTGTAGAAAGCTCTTTCGATGCGTTTGCCTACTCTCATGGCAGTGCTGCTGGTCTATGGCAATTCATTTCAGGCACTGGCAAAGACTACGGGCTTGAACAGAACTTTTGGTATGACGGCCGCCGCGATGTTGCCGCCTCTACCGACGCCGCATTGGACTTCCTCTCAGATCTTAACCGACGTTTCGATGGCGACTGGAATCATGCGATTGCTGCCTATAACAGTGGTGGTGGTCGAGTAAACAGCGCAATCCGCAAGAACAAGAAGCTTGGCAAGCCAATCGACTTTTTCTCTTTGGACTTACCAAAAGAGACCAGCAGCTATGTACCTAAACTGCTTGCTCTAGCAGATGTCATTGCCAACCAAGAAAAGTATGGCATCGATATTCCGGCGATCCCGAATAAGCCAGTGCTGACTCTGGTTAACCCTGAAGAACAGCTTGATTTAGCCATTGCTGCGAACTACGCAGGCATTCCTGTCAAAGAACTTCAAGGTTACAACCCGGCTTACAACCAATGGGCAACGGCACCAGAGAAACACCAACAACTATTACTTCCTTTAGATTCAGTTGAGAAATTCAACAAAGAAGTCGCTGCCAATAAAGGCAAAGGCATGAAGTTGGTGCGTTACAAGGTTCAATCTGGTGACAGCATTAGCGTACTGGCAAGCAAATATAACACCACCAGCAAAGTGATCCGCTCTGCAAACGGTTTGAGCAACAACAATATTCGTATTGGCCAGCACTTACTTATCCCAACATCCACCAAAGACGACAAGACATACGCCCTAAGCGCCTCAAACCGCCTAGCAAGCACACAGTCGAAGAGTCGTGGTCAATATAAGCTCAGCCATACTGTAAGAAGTGGTGACAGCCTATGGACGATTGCACGCGCAAATAAGGTCTCTCATCAATCACTGGCTAAGTGGAATGGCATGGGACCACGCGACACGCTTAGAGTTGGTCAAGAACTGGTCATTTGGAAGAACGGCTCAGACGGCGCCATCATCCGTACGATCTTTTATAACGTAAGATCAGGTGACACAGTCAGCGGTATTGCATCAAAGTTCAAAGTAAAAAGTACAGATGTTGTAAAATGGAACACTTTGCAGAACAAAAAATACCTACAGCCAGGACAAAAACTGAAGCTGTATGTTGATGTAACTAAGGTAAGTGTATGAACCCGTCAAGTAACCCACTCGTCATGCTGTTGGATATATTCCGTTCGCCAACAGCTTGTTTCTTAGCGCTTTATCAACGAAGTGCTTGGGGATGGCAACCCTACGTCGTATTAATGCTCAGCCCATTTTTGTTTTGGGGTGCTTATTTTTCGAATGTAGATTTTGCATGGTTAAGTGCAGAGCTCTCGCAGCAACTGGCTCAAACGAACCCTGACCAATTGGCGTTACTTGACAGCAATACCTTACTCGCAAGTGAAATCATCAGCGACGTATTTGGCCGAACATTAACCATCGTTCTATTGGCATTCTGGTTTAACCTAGCAACCAAGCCAAGCCAACATCAGCACAGCTTTTGGCGATGGTTTGCAGCGGCATCTGTTGTTATATTCCCAGCTGTTTTAGGTGATGTAGCAAGCTACGCAAGCCTGATACTCAAGCATGGACATGTGATGAACTACGCTGCCGACTTGAACAGCTTAAATGGCTTGATCAAGTTACCGTTAACCAATGATTGGTCGCAGTTTGCTAGCTCATTACCACTGCTTCTGCCATGGTACATCGTGCTAGGTTATGCTGCGGTATTAACGTGGACTGAGTTTGAACGCGGGCAAGCGCTTGTGATTTCAGGCTTACCATGGGTTGGCTACTACCTAATCTGGGCGCTCTACATTTTAATCTTTTAAGTTGAAGAGATAAGGCTAGCGAAAACTCTCTAGCCTAATGTTCCGTTAGATTTCCCAAGGTAACCACCGTGCGAATGGTTAAGTTCCAATGACTAATAGCTAATCACTATTTAGCCTTAAAGGTCACTCGCATAGGGTTATGATCAGAAGCGTCCGTAATGGGCGCTTTTGCTTTTTCTACCAATAGCTCTCGATAAAACACGTGGTCGAGCACCAGTCCTGTAATGAACTGAGTTCTGTTATCTGGCTCAAAGGCAACTTCCGTCAAACCAACCTTCTCCAACGCATCTTTCAATACAGCAAAGCGAGCTTCACTCCAGCTATTAAAGTCCCCAGCAAAAATAACCGGCCCACGATACTTTTGCAGATTGTCAGTTAAGCTCCTGAGCTGAGCCTCGTAATCTTCCGTACCAAAGGTAAAGTTCACAGCGTGGATATTAATCACAGCCAGCTCTTCGCCATTGCTTAGTTGGTAACGCGACCAAAGCGCAGATTTAGGTAGTTGAAGCCAAGGTTCTTCATGAGTATAAGCACACGCTTCAATCGGCAAATGAGTTGCTAGGTTGAGTACCCCAGCACTTTGCTCAAAGGCCTCAAACGCATTAACACGTGTGCTTCCCCACTGGCCGCTCGTTACCCATTGGCGAAGTCCTTCTGTCATACTCGCTTCTTGCAGCAAGACTAAATCGCTACCTGCCGACAGCTTATTTAACTCACTCTGCCAATTATTTCGGTTTTGCTTGTAGATATTCCACACCGTAATGTCTAAGCCATCAGACACATCAATCGCTTTCGGTGCAGAGTTTTGGTAGCAACTGTAGATGTCGTTACTGGTACTTTGAGAGGAAGTGATTAGATTGGGTTTATTCGGGATCACGAAGATAAAATGAAAACTAACGACAGCAAGCGTTATCAATAACGTGATAACAATGATGGTTTTCTTAAACATACAACACCCTACCAGAAATGAAAAAGGAGCGATAAACGCTCCTTTTAGGGTAATAGTTTTTTTATACGGCGTCTTCGTCTTCTTCGCCAGTACGAATACGTACCACACGTTCAACTTCAGTAATGAAGATCTTACCGTCACCAATTTTACCTGTTTGAGCCGTCTCGATGATGGTATCAACACATTGGTCAGCCACTTCGTCGGTCACAACGATTTCTAGTTTCACTTTAGGTAAAAAGTCGACCATGTACTCTGCGCCGCGGTATAGCTCAGTATGACCTTTTTGACGTCCAAAGCCTTTAACTTCAGATACTGTCATACCCGTAATACCCACTTCTGCAAGTGCTTCACGTACATCATCAAGTTTGAATGGCTTGATAATGGCTTCAATCTTTTTCATGTTCATCCCTTAAACTGTGCGAATGGCTCATTATCGGTTAGCTATAGTAAACATTCAATGAAAAAAGCCAGAGCTTTAAAGCTCTGGCTCGAAATTTATCATCTTGTTTAATCAGCGCTTTGAGAAGGTTTTACTTAAGGCTTGCGTAGTAAGCGGCTAGATTCGCGATGTCTTCATCACTCAGCATTGAAGCTTGAGCCTGCATTACAGCGGCCAAACCGCCGGTGCGCTGGCCATTCTTATAGGCCTTAATTGATGAAGCGATGTATTGCTCGTTTTGACCTTTAAGGTTTGGATAGCCAGGGATCACTGCGATACCGTCTGCACCATGACATGCCGCACAGATTGCTGCTTTAGCTTGACCCGCAGCAACATCAGCCGCCAGAGCGTTACCACTCAATAGTCCAAATCCAAGAACTAATCCTAGTGTAATTTTCTTCATTGCATATTCCATTAATTATTTTTATTAAAGTGACGGTGAATTGTGACATAAACTTTTTCTACTTGCTCCAAAGCGCTTCACAATCTTGACCTTCGTAGTTTTTATCTACGAATAAGCCTAAAACAGCGATCACTCGATCGCCATCCATTAATATCGGCGTTCTGCGTCTTAACCAACTGGGTACTTGGTACTCTTGAAACAACTTCTTAAGCTTCCTGCTATGACCGCGCCCAACAGGGTGTGCTGACAATCCCTCAGGGTTAAATATCACTCGCAGTGTTCCTCTCGTTGTGTTGAGACTAAAATGTTGCGCATCACAGTGGTTAGATACACCATCACTCGCCGCTGAAGTTAAGTGTAGTTCCCCTAAACCGTCAGGCAAAACTAAGCTCTCTTCCATCGAGATATCACTTTGCCAGTTCGACAAGTCTTTGGTCTCTTTGACGACATAGAGCTGATGATTAAAACGTCTAACCTCAACCTCATTCAACACCAGCTTAGGGTTGGCGTCTGCCTGAGCACATGCCACCTCATCCCATATAAGTTTGAGCTGCTTTTGGCTCGGCATCGGTTGATTACAGCGGCTCAGCCACATTCTTAATAAGCGTGCACGCAGTAAATCAGAGTGCTGAGATAATACCTCAATACTTAAGCTGTGCTTCTCAGTCAAAGCTTGTTGTAAGTGAGATTCTAACAACTCATCCAAAAGTAACTCTTGCTCTGCACATAGCTGAGCACTACGACTGACCGATTCTCGAAAACTAGGCCAACGCTCGGTCAGTGTCGGAGTGACTTGATGACGAATAAAATTACGGTCAAAGCGAACGTCTTGATTACTCTCATCTTCTATCCAAGTTAAAGCCATATCGCGCGCCGCCCCTTCAATATCCGTTCTCGTCACCGACAGCAGTGGGCGAACGATATGAGCACCTGAAAATGGCATCACTTTCGCCATTGAAGAGAGCCCTTTCGGACCACTGCCACGCTTAAGAGCTAACAAGAAGGTCTCGACTTGGTCATCGATGTGCTGGCCTGTCACTAACACATCACCTTGTCTAATATGCTTTTTAAGGGCTTGGTATCGCGCGTCTCGAGCCAGCTTTTCAACGCTTTCTCCACGGCTAATATCTAGCGAGACTCGTTCAATGAACAAGGATACCGACACAGCATCACACCATGTTTTGCACTGCTCTGCCCAATAATCAGCATTGTTGCTTAAGCCGTGGTGAACATGTACCGCACAGCAATCGATGTGATGGGACTTAGCGAATTGGGCAGCCAACTCCAACAACACTCGTGAATCGACACCACCACTGAAAGCGACGATCAACCGACAAGGCTTAAGCGCGCTTTGATCAAGTACAGATGTGAAGGTATCAATTAAGTGTGTCATGAGGCTAATAAACCAAGAGATCGTGTGTTAAGGGATAATGTTTTAATAATAAAAAAGGGTTGGCACTGAGTCCAACCCTTTCATCATTTGTTCGTATAGCTAGCCTTATCGCTAAGGCAAGTTATCAGCAGTAGCCGTAGCTCATTAGACGCTGGTAACGACGCTCAAGCAGCGTTTCGTTATCAAACTGCTCTAGCTCTTCTAGCTGTTTAACTAACATGTCTTTCATGTTTTGAGCGGTTTGTGCAGGGTCGCGGTGCGCGCCACCTAGAGGCTCAGGAATGATTTCGTCGATAAGCTCAAGCTCTTTAAGACGAGGAGCAATCAGGCCCATCGCTTCAGCTGCTTGTGGTGCTTTATCTGAATCGCGCCATAAGATTGAAGCACAACCTTCTGGAGAGATTACTGAGTACGTAGAGTACTGAAGCATGTTCACGTAGTCACCAACACCAATCGCTAGTGCGCCACCAGAACCGCCTTCACCCACAACGTTACAGATAACAGGAACTGAAAGGCCAGCCATCACTTTTAGGTTTTTAGCGATAGCTTCAGATTGACCACGCTCTTCAGCACCAACACCTGGGTATGCGCCCGCTGTGTCGATGAAAGTAATAATAGGCATGTTGAAACGCTCAGCAGTTTCCATTAGACGTAGCGCCTTACGGTAACCTTCTGGCTTTGGCATACCAAAGTTACGGATCACTTTCTCTTTAGTCTCACGACCTTTCTGGTGACCAATAACCATAACAGGACGGCCATTTAGACGAGCCATACCACCCACAATAGCTTTGTCGTCAGCGTAAGCGCGATCGCCCGCCATCTCTTCAAACTCTGTGAATGCATGCTCCAGGTAATCTTTGGTGTAAGGACGTTGAGGGTGACGAGCAAGTTGAGCTACCTGCCATGCACCTAAGTCACTAAAGATTTTCTGTTTAAGCTCTAAGCTTTTTTTCTCTAGTTGTTCGATTTCTTTGTCTAGATCTACCGCTGTGTCACCACCGTGACGCGAAACGTCACGTAGCGCTTCGATTTTTGCTTCAAGTTCAGCGATAGGCTTTTCAAATTCTAGAAAGTTCAGGCTCATCTATGAATCCTTGTTGATTCAGCTCCGCATTCGCGAAGCTAAATTTTAGTTAAATTCGAGTTCTACTTGGCTATTTCCAAGCAGCTGTTTTAATTCGTCTAGTAATGTATCACTTGGCGTCACGCGCCATTCTGTGCCCAATGTTAACCGCGCTCTAGCGTCGGCACGCTGGTAGTATACATTGACTGGGACCGTTCCGGCTCTATAAGGTTCTAAGATTTGACTAAAGCGTTCAAAAAATTGACCGTTAATTTGGGATTGGTCGATAGATATCGACACCCCACGAGCATATTTCTCACGGGCGCTTCCTAAGTCCATGACCTCGCGCGCGGACATTTTAAGCCCGCCATTGAAATCATCAAAGCTGACCTGTCCGGAAACGACCACAATTTTGTCTTTTTCGAGCAATTCTGCGTAGCGATCGAGCGCATCCGAGAACAACATCACTTCCATTCGGCCCGAACGGTCATCAAGTGTCATCAAACCAATTCGCGTGCCGCGCTTCGTCGTCATCACTCTCGCAGCAATCACCAAGCCTGCAATTGTTAGTGATTGGTCACGACGCGTTGGCGTGGCATCTTTCAAACGACAGCTAGTGTATTTCGCTAACTCTTTGATGTAGGCGTTAACCGGGTGACCCGTTAAATACAAACCAAGCGTTTCACGTTCACCCTCAAGCCAAATCTTCTCAGGCCATTTAGGCACTTGGGTATACTTGTGTTCAACCTCTTCCGGAGCGTCGGTCAACACGCCAAACATATCAGATTGACCAAAAGACTCGGCATGGTGATGTTGACTCGCTGCCTTCACCGCATCTTTCAAAGATGCCATCATCGCCGCTCGGTGAGGACCTAATCTATCTAAGGCTCCGGATAGAATCAACTTTTCGATAACACGTTTATTAACCTTCTTCAGATCAAGACGTGCACAGAAGTCGAATAAGTCTTTAAAGTAACCACCTTTATTTCGCGCTTCAATAATCGCTTCAATAGGGCCTTCACCGACCCCTTTGATCGCACCGATGCCATAAACAATCGCGCCATCTTCATCCACGTTAAAGCGGTACAGACCCGAGTTGATATCTGGTGGTAAAAGCTTGAGCTTCATACGGAAACATTCATCAACAAGGCCAATAACCTTCTCGGTGTTATCCATATCTGCCGTCATTACCGCAGCCATAAATTCCGCTGGGTAGTGCGTTTTCAGCCATAGCGTTTGATAAGAAACCAGTGCATATGCTGCGGAGTGAGATTTGTTAAAGCCGTAGCCCGCAAATTTCTCTACCAAGTCAAAGATCTTCATGGCCAGCTCGCCATCAACACCATTGGCTTCAGCACCCTCTTTAAAGGTACCACGCTGCTTTGCCATCTCTTCTGGCTTTTTCTTACCCATCGCACGACGCAACATATCCGCTCCACCAAGCGTATAGCCAGCAAGGATCTGTGCGATTTGCATTACCTGCTCTTGATACAGGATGATGCCGTACGTAGGTTCTAGCGTCTCTTTCAGCGATTCGTGTTGCCACGTTTCATCAGGGTAAGAAACCGCTTCACGGCCGTGTTTACGGTCGATAAAGTTATCTACCATGCCTGATTGCAGAGGACCCGGACGGAACAGGGCTACCAATGCGATAATATCTTCAAAACAGTCGGGCTGTAGACGTTTGATAAGGTCTTTCATACCACGCGATTCCAGCTGGAATACCGCGGTGGTTTCAGAATTTTGTAATAGGTTAAATGACGCTTGGTCATCAAGAGGAATCGACTCGATACGAACCGGTTCTTTCCCCTCTTTCTTCAAACGTGGATTCACTAGGCCTAACGCCCAGTCGATGATGGTCAGGGTACGCAGCCCCAAGAAGTCGAACTTAACCAAGCCAGCCGTTTCAACGTCATTCTTATCGAACTGCGTTACTGGGAAGTTACCTTCTGCGTCGGCATAGATTGGCGCAAAATCGGTAATCGTGGTGGGTGAGATAACAACACCACCTGCGTGCTTACCGGCATTTCGCGTACAACCTTCAAGGATGCGACACTTATCAATCAGCTCACGAACTTCTTCATCGCCATCGTAAAGCTCTGGCAATGCAGGTTCAGCAAGGAATGCTTTCTCTAGCGTCATACCCGGGTCTGGCGGTACAAGCTTTGAAATTCGATCGACGAAACCAAACGGGTGGCCCAATACACGGCCTACATCGCGGATTACCGCTTTTGCCGCCATGGTACCAAAGGTGATGATCTGAGAAACGGCATCACGACCGTACATTTCAGCCACGTGATCAATAACTTGGTCACGCTTATCCATACAGAAGTCGATATCGAAATCGGGCATGGATACACGTTCTGGGTTCAAGAAACGTTCGAAAAGTAGATCGTATTCAAGTGGATCGAGATCGGTGATATCCAAGGCGTAAGCGACTAGAGAGCCGGCACCAGAACCACGGCCAGGACCTACTGGCACATCGTTGTCTTTTGACCACTGGATGAACTCCATTACGATCAAGAAGTAACCTGGGAAACCCATGTTGTTAACAACTTCGAGCTCAATCTTGAGTCGCTCATCGTATTCCGGTCTGCGCTCAGCACGCACTTTTTCATCTGGGAATAGGAACGCTAGACGTCGCTCAAGGCCTTCTTCAGATTTCTTGATCAAGAAGTCTTCAATCGCCAAACCTTCCGTTGGGAAGTTAGGCAGGAAGTACTCGCCCAGACGAACCGTTACATTACAACGCTTAGCAATCTCAACACTGTTCTCAAGTGCTTCAGGGATATCGGAGAACAACTCGCACATCTCTTCTTCGCTACGAAGATACTGTTGCGCGCTGTAATTTTTAGGACGACGAGGATCGACCATAGTGAAACCATCATGAATTGCCACGCGGATTTCATGGGCATCAAACAGGTCTTCAGTTAGGAATACTACTTCGTTGGTTGCAACAACAGGCAAGTCTTCCTGCTCAGCCAGTTCCAACGCAAAGTGCAGATAAGACTCTTCATCCGGACGTCCGGTACGAATCAGCTCAAGGTAAAAACGATCAGGGAAGTATGTTTTGTAAAACTTGACATTGCTTGCAACCAGTTCACGGTTACCTTTCAGTAACGCTTTACCGATCTCACCTTCCTTCGCACCCGATAGAATGATCAGGCCTTCTGCATTCTCAATTAGCCACTCTTTATCAATAACAGGCTGATGCTGAACATGACCACGAAGGTAGGCTTTTGAGATGAGTAACGTTAGGTTGTTATAACCTTTATTGTCCGTTGCGATAACGGTGAGCTTGGTCAACTCGTCACCGAATTCCGGAGACTGCATCAAGAAGTCAGCACCAATAATAGGTTTAACCCCACACCCATGGGCAGTACCGTAAAACTTCACCAAACCACACAGGTTGGTAAAGTCGGTCAATGCTAGAGCAGGCATACCCATTTCAGCGACTTTTTTAACTAATGGTGGCACCTTGGATAGGCCATCCACCATCGAAAAGTCACTGTGTACGCGTAGGTGAACAAATTTTGGATCTGACATTATTTTTCCTGAGTTCTAGGTTTGAGCCTAGGATTACAACTGTGTGTATTCTATTTTTTTCTAATACAAGTTAGCAACTTTATTAGATGCCAAGCTCTAGTTAACGTAAAGCTCTAATCTATACCAAGAATACGTTTTACTGGCTTAAAGCTCTTTCGGTAATGCTCGGTTACACCATGTTTTTCAATCGCTTCGAAATGCGCTTTGGTCGGGTAACCTTTATGCTTAGCAAAACCAAACTCTGGATGCAGTTTGTCGAGTTCTTCCATCTCTTGGTCGCGAACCACTTTAGCGATAATAGACGCCGCACTGATCTCTGCTACTCGTAAATCGCCCTTTACAATAGCCAGACCGTCCATTGGCAGTTCTGGGACACGGTTTCCATCGATTAGCGCCATATCAGGTTGAACGCTCAACCCTGCGATAGCTCGCTGCATAGCAACCATCGTCGCTTGCAGAATATTCAACTCATCAATTTCTTGTGGAGAACAACGACCAACAGACCATGCCAGAGCTTTCTCTTTAATTTCTGGAAGCAAAGCTAGGCGCTTTTTCTCAGATAATTTCTTTGAGTCGTTCAAGCCTTCGATTGGGTTGTTTGGATCGAGGATAACCGCAGCGGTCACGACATCGCCAACCAAAGGGCCACGGCCTACTTCATCCACACCAGCAAACAACTGGTAACCTTGCGGATACTCAAAAGGAGGAAGCTCTTTTTTCTCTTTTACTGCCATAACTAATCTCTTAATGTTCTGTAAGTAAGCGCTTTATGCTTCAACAAAAGGTCGGTCAATCAACTTCAATACCGCGTTAGCGGCTTGTTTGTCTGCGTCTTTGCGGATCCAGTGATGCATCTCAGTAAAACGTTCGATCAAGGCACTGTTATCGGCTGATAGCATCTTATCGACAGATGGGAACAAAAAGTCTGGGTGACACTCTTCAAGAATATGCTCTTTGACGATCTCTTCCCCAGCCAAGATATTCGGCAATGATACAAACTCAGTGATCGCCAACTTCTTAACAATGTAACCTGTCAGCTTATTTACTTTGTAACCAACCACCATAGGGCGCTTAAGTAACATACATTCAAGAGCCACGGTACCTGAAGCCAAGAGCACAGAATCAGCAGCGGTAATCACGTTGGTTGCCGTATCTTCGACTAACGTGAATTCAAGCTCAGGTGCGGTCGATTGCCAGATTTCAGTAAACTGCTTTTTACGCTGTTCGTTAACGAGCGCAACAACAAAATTGATATCCGGATACTTCTGCTTGATACGTTGGCAAGTTTCGATAAATGGTTGAGCAATCAACCCCATCTCACCACCACGACTACCCGGCAATACAGCTAACCATTGCTTGTCTTGATCAAGACCTAAAAGCTCTCGCGCATTCTGTTTACTTGGCTCTAAAGGAATCGCGTCTGCCAACGTGTGACCAACAAACTCACAGGCAACGTTATATTTATCGTAGAACGCTTTTTCGAACGGCAAGAAAGCCAAGACTAAGTCGGTTGCTTTGTCGATTTTAAAGATACGCTTTGGACGCCAAGCCCACACTGAAGGGCTCACGTAATGCACCGTTTTGATACCAGCGTTCTTAAGGTCTAACTCAAGCCTTAGGTTGAAATCGGGCGCGTCGATACCGACAAAGACATCGGGTGGATTTTGAGTGAAATACTTAACCAGCTCTGCTTTTACTTTTAACAAGCGAGGTAAACGGCCAAGCACTTCAACTAAGCCCATAACGGCCAGCTCTTCCATCTCGAAAAGAGACTCACAACCTAGGGCTTTCATTTTCGGCCCGCCAATGCCAACGAACTCTGCATTCGGGTATTGTGATTTGATCGCTTTGATAAAGCCTTCACCAAGCGTATCGCCAGACAGTTCGCCGACAACAATGCCTACGCGCAATGGTTCATTCGAAACGAAGTCCGAGCTATTGGTTGCTGCTTCTTGCTGTGCCATAGTTTTTCAATTCCCTTGTTGCCTAAAACAAAAAAGACCGCCTAACGAGTAGCGATCTTTTTGTTATACCATTCTGATGAAGTAGTTATTGCCATACTCACATTGATTGGTACATAACCATATCGAGTATTAACGAATAATACCGCGCTCAGAGTTCTCTAGCATTTCAAGCATAGGAACTACCGAAGTAAACTCTTTTGCCATTTCCACTAAAGCCGCTTTCGCTTCTTCAAGTGTTTTACCTGAACGGTATAGCTCTTTGTACGCTTTCTGTAGTGCACGAATTTCAGGTTTCTCAAATCCGTTACGCTTCAAGCCTACTAGGTTAAGGCCGAATGGAGCCGCGTGGTTACCCTGTGCAAGCACGTACGGCAGTACATCTTGAACAACTGCAGAACAGCCACCAATGTATGCGTAAGCACCAATTGAGCAGAATGGGTGAATCGCAGAAAGTGCCATAACACCAGCGTAGTCGCCAACCGTTACATGACCGCCAAGAATAGCGTTGTTACCAATGTGAGTGTGGTTACCAACAATAACATCGTGCGCTACGTGAGCATTAACACAAAGTAAGTTGTCATCACCAATCACTGTGGTTGCTTTGTCTTGAACCGTACCACGATGGATTTGAACCGCTTCACGAATTACGTTGCGATCACCGATCACAACTGTTGTGTCTTCGCCGCCGTATTTCTTATCTTGGTTTTCTTCACCGATAACAGCGTGTGGGAAGATACGGTTTTCTTTACCAATGGTTGTGTGACCTTTGATCACAACGTGCGACATCACTTCAGTGTCGTCTCCAATGGTCACGTTACCAGCAATGTAAGTGAAAGGCCCAACCGTCACGTGAGCACCGATAGTTACATCACCTTCGATTACTGCTGCCGGGTGAATTTTCGCTGTTTCATGAATCATATTAAAACTCTCTACGAGCACATTTAAGTTCAGCTGAACATACAACTACGCCGTCAACCTTAGCAACACCATTAAACGATGCGATGCCACGACGTTCTTTTAAGAATTCAACTTCGATAACCAGTTGGTCACCTGGTACTACTGGCTTACGGAATTTAGCTTTATCTACGCTAGCAAAGTAGTACAACTCGTTGCCAGAAGGCGCACCGAAAGATTTGAATGCTAGAAGGCCTGTTGCTTGTGCCATTGCTTCTAAGATCAACACGCCTGGGAATACAGGAAGCTGAGGGAAGTGGCCTGTGAACTGAGGTTCGTTAACAGAAACATTCTTAATTGCGGTCAGTGTTTTTTCTTTTTCAAAGCTAGTCACACGATCAACCATTAAGAATGGGTAGCGATGAGGTAGTAGTTCCTGAATTTCAGTAATGTTCATCGTTGTCTGTTCAGTAGTCAAAGTCGTATTCCTATGTATATTCTTTATTTAATTAGAAGGATTATAAACGAAAAAGACTCGCTGTACGCGAGCCTTTTATTAGAAATGCTGGAATTATGATTCCGCGCTCTTCTCAATAAGTTTTTCAACGGTTTTCAAACGCTTGTTCATTTCATCAATACGATGAACTCGCGTCGCTGTTTTACGCCAGTCTTTATTTGGCTGTAAAGGAATACCCGAAGAGTACATGCCTTTCTCAGTGATGCTGCGCATTACCATCCCCATACCGGTGATTGTAACGCCGTCAACGATTTCAATGTGACCATTAATCACACAACCACCACCAATAATACAGTACTTACCTATCGTCGTGCTGCCTGCAATGATAGTACCACCAGCAAGAGCTGAACCATATCCGATGTGAACATTGTGAGCAATCTGGAGTTGGTTATCTAGGATAACGTTGTCTTCGATGATTGTGTCATCTAATGCGCCGCGGTCGATGGTAGTACACGCGCCAATTTCTACGCGGTTACCAATGCGAACAGAGCCGACTTGCGGGATCTTAACCCATTCGCCTTTCTCGTTCGCATAACCAAAGCCATCAGAGCCAATAACAGTACTTGATTGGATCAGACATGCTTCACCAATCACAACTTCATGGTAAACACTTACGTTAGCCCACAGCTTAGTGCCTGCGCCAATTTTTGCATTTTTACCAATAAAGCAACCAGCACCGATGATCACATCATCACTAAGTACTACACCAGACTCAATCACAGCGTTCGCACCAATAGACACATTTTGTCCAATAGTTGCATCGCTAGAGATTGAAGCAGAATCAGCAATAGCCGCTGCGGGTGCAGGAGTAGTATCAAGCGCTTGAGCAACCTTAGCAAAAGCAACGTAAGGGTCACTAACCACAATAACGTTGGTCTTACACAATTCGCGCTCACTCTCTTTAACCATAATAGCGGACGCTTTACAGTCACCTAGGTGCTTGCTGTACTTCACGTTAGAAAGGAACGTAATGTTACCTTCTTGCGCTTTATCCATAGGAGCGACTGCTGAGACGGTAATTGTACCGTCTCCGTGTAGCTCTCCCCCAGTAATCGTTGCCAATTCGGCTAAAGTCAGGTTCTTCATAAAACTTATTTCAGTGATTTAATTACTTGCTCAGAGATGTTGTATTCAGGCTTACCGTATTGTAGAGCTTGAATATCAACGATCATGTCGTAGCCTTCTTTCTCTGCAACTTTAGTTACAGCATCTTGAATCACTTTGAACAGCTTCTGCTTCTCTTGTGCTTCACGACGTTGACTTGCTTTTTCTAATGCTTGAGCTTTGATTTTGTACTTGCTGTCTAGTTGGCCAACTTCGATACGAAGCTTCTCAACTTCTTCAGGACCTAGTAGCTCGCCATCACGCTTAAGCTTTTCAATCTTGGTTTTCGCTTCAGCTTGAATGCTCTGTAGCTCAGCCGCTTTATCTTTGAACTCTTCCTGCATTTTTTGAAGAACAACTTCACGCTGAGGTAGAGCCTGGAATACTTGTGCAGTGTTTACATAACCCACTTTTTGCGCAGCTTCAGCAGCTGTTGCAAAGAAAGAAGAGCTAAGAACTACAAGGCCTAAACCTGCTGCTTTAATCATATTTTTCAAAATATTGTCCTTTAAATATTAGAAAGTTCTACCAATGGTGAATGTGAAGAATTCCTCATCATCACCTTCGTAAACTTTAATTGGTTTCGCTAGAGAGAAAACCAGTGGGCCCATCGGTGACATCCATTGAAGGGCTGCACCATAAGATGAACGGTAATTTGTTGGATCAGAGTAATCGTAGTAGTACTGGCCGCCACTGTTAGGTGCGCCACGGTCTACGAACTCTGTGTCCCACACACTTGCCATATCGAAGAAGACACTGGTACGAATTTGGCTGCGCGCTTCATCAGAAGCAAACGGCGTTGGTACAATTAACTCTAAGCTTGCTAAGGCAACCGCGTTACCACCCACTGAATCATCAGTAGCGGTATCATAAGTTGGGTTATTACCTGTGCTGCTGCCGTAAACGGCTTTCGGGCCAGCTGAGTTAGAGCCAAAACCACGTAGGGTTGTAAAACCACCTGCGTAGTAGTTCTCGTAGAATGGGAACAAGTTATCGTTACCATCTGTTTGACCATAACCATTACCATAGCCTAATCGGCCGCGCATCAATAGTGTGAACTCATGCTTTTTGGTCAGCGGGATGTAATGTTTTACATCGTACTGCATTTTGAAGTACTGAGCATCAGAGCCTGGTACCGTCATTTTAGCGAAAGCACGTTGGTGGTTACCCTCTGTTGGGAAGAAACCACGGTTCAAGTTGTTACGCGTCCAAGAGATATTGATATCGAAGTCATCAGTTAAGATGTGCTCATCACCGTATTGGTCGATACTTCTCGCAAACTGTTCAACCTGGATATAAGTCGGTACGTTACCGATCTTGTTGTGCGTATAGCCAACACCGAACTCAATGCGGTTCAGCTCATCCATAGGGAAACCCCAGGTTAAGCTCGTACCATAACTTTGGTTGGTATAGTCGACGATGCCCGCTTCAGAGGCTTCAAATTCGTTGTAGAAGATCTTACCGCCTAAGCTCACACCATCCAGGTTCCAGTATGGGTCACGGTAGTCTAAGCTCACGTTTTTTTGGTAATCGTTCATCATGGCACTTACGCCAACACGGTTACCAGAGCCCGCAAAGTTGTCTTGTTGCAGGCCAACTTGGAAACTCACACCAGATTCAGTACCGTAGCCGACACCAAAGTTGATACTGCCTGAGTTCGCTTCCTTAACGTTGTAAACCAAATCAACTTGGTCTTCACTGCCAGGAACACGCACTGTTTGTACATCAACCGTTTCAAAGAAACCTAAACGGTTAAGACGGCTCTTACCGGTATCAATGGACTTAGAGTTAAGCCAGCTGCCTTCCATTTGACGCATTTCACGACGCAGTACTTCGTCTTTCGTTGAGTTGTTACCCGTGAATCGAATATCACGAACATAGATACGGCTGCCCGCTTCTACATTGATAACCAACGACACTTCTTTGGTCTCATCGTCAAATTCAGGAATCGTGCGAACTTGTGGGTACGCGTAGCCAGATTCACCAAGAATTCGTTTTACGTTCTCTTCCAAAGACGTTACCGAAGAACCGTTGTACGTATCGCCGTCTTCGAATGGCACTAACGCTTCGAAGTCAGCCTCACGACCGATTAATTCACCACGGAAAGAGACATCTTTAACGGTGTAGGCTTCGCCTTCATCGAGGCCAAGCGTGATGTAAACACCTTTTTTGTCTGGAGAGATCGCCACCTGCGTAGAGTCAACCTTAAACTTAAGGTAACCACGGTCAAGGTAGTAAGATTTCAGCGCTTCGATATCACCGGCTAATACTTGCTTTTGGTATTTTTCATCCGCAAGGAAATTCCACCATGCAACATCAACATTCAGATTGAAACGACTAAGCAGTTCAGAGTCAGAGAAGACTTCATTACCGATAAAGTTGATTTGCTGAATCTTAGCGGATACGCCCTCAGTAAACACAAACTTAAGGTCAGAACGGTTACGTGGCAGAGGTGTCACAACCGCTTTTACTGTCGCGTTGTACTTACCAACACTGTAGTAAAAATCTTCAAGGCCTTTTTCAATGTTACTCAGCGTAGTACGGTCAAGGGCTTCACCTTCACGAACACCAGACGCATCTAGGTTCTGCTGAAGCTGTTCTTCTTTAATCGCTTTATTACCAGAGAATGAGATGCTTGCGATGGTCGGTCGTTCTTGAACTTGAACAATCAATACACCTTCATCACGAAGTACTTTAACGTCCTCAAAGTTGCCCGAAGCATACAATGCACGAATGATCTCAGACACATCGCTTTCATCCACTTCATCGCCAATACGTACTGGCATTTTCAGTAGAGCTGCACCAAGTGCAACACGCTGTAAACCTTCGATCTTGATATCTTGAACTACAAAGTTTTGTGCTCCGTTCGCAGCCACACTAGTGGCCAATAGACTTGCGAACAGAATTTGCTTAATCGCCATACTTATTCTAATTATTCCTTGCTACTACCAATGCCTGTGAGAAACCATTCACAGACGAGTAAAATCGTTAAATATTGCCAGAGCCATCAATGAGAAGAGGATTGCCCCTCCCACTCTGTATCCCATTTCCTGAACTTTCTCAGGTACCGGTTTACGAGTAACGGCCTCAATAGCGAAAAACAGCAAATGTCCGCCATCAAGCATAGGCAGCGGAACCAAATTAATAATCCCTAAGTTAACACTAATCAGAGCCAAAAAGCCCAAGAAGTAAACCAGACCATAATCGGCGGTTGTACCTGCACCTTTAGCGATTGAAATAGGGCCACTCAAGTTGTTTAAGCCAACATCACCAACGATGAGCTTCTTAAGCATTGTCAGTGTCAATCCAATGATTTGACCTGTTTTATCAAATGCTTTTCCTACAGACTCAATTACACCAAATTGTAACTCAAAGCGATAATCTTCTGGCCATTCTGCGACTTCCGGAGCAATACCTGCATAGCCGATTGTCGAACCATCAGAAAGCTCTCGACTTTTTGGTGTCATAACCAATGACTGCTCGGCACCATTTCGCAATACGACCAAGTCCAATGATGTCATTGGATTAGCACGAATTAACTCAACAACCGACTGCCACTGTTCAATAGGTTGCCCGTTAATCTCAACAATTTTATCGCCAGCTTCAAGACCTGCATCGTATGCAGCGCCATCATCAATGATTTGAGCCAGTACGGTCGATATCTCTGGAGAATACGGTCTAAAGCCCAGCGTTGTCATTGCAGATTCAGTTTCTGGGTTGAACGACCAGTCTGAAATATCCAATGTCATTTGTTGCTCAAAGCCGATGTCGTCTTGAGAAGCAACCGTCACTGTCATGGATTGATCACCAATGTGCGATATCAACCCCATATTGACTGATTCCCAATCTGCGGTTTTGATTCCTGAAATAGATTTAAGTTCCATTCCAGTTTCAATTCCGGCTTGTGCAGCAATAGATTGTGGAGTGACTTCACCAATCACGGGCTTAACCGCGGGTACGCCAATCAAAAATACTAACCAATACGCGAACACCGCAAAGATAAAGTTGAATGCAGGGCCTGCACCCACAATCGCCGTTCGTTTCCAAAGCGGCTTCTTGTCGAAAGCGTATTGCTGTTGATCTTCAGAAAGATCGTCAACACGACCATCGAGCATCTTAACGTAGCCGCCCAGTGGAATCACTGACAAGCTGTATTCAGTACCATCACGGCCCACTTTACTCCAGATTGATTTACCAAAACCAATCGAGAATTTTTCAACTTTCACACCACAACGACGAGCGACCCAGAAGTGTCCAAACTCATGAACAGCAACCAGAATGCCAAGCGCTACGATAAAAGATGCGAAGTTCCACAGAATTCCACTCATGCTAGCTGCTCTTTAATAAATTGAATGGCTATTTGACGAGACATATTATCGAGCTCGAGAAGGCTTTCCAAGCTATCTAAACCCTCAGAGTTATGTTGTTCACATACTTTGCTCATAACGTGTTCGTTAATGACAGCAATATCGGTAAACTTCACCTGATTGTTCAAGAAAGCATCGACCGCGATCTCGTTTGCTGCATTAATGGCTGTTGTCGCATGCTGACCTAAGTAGCACGCTTCAATCGCTAACCTCAAACACGGGTAACGACTGAAATCTGGTTCTAAGAAGGTAAGCTCACCCACTTTAGTAAAGTCTAAAGGCTTAACACCCGCCTCGGTACGATTAGGGTAAGACATCGTCAAAGCGATTGGCGTTGCCATATCTGGTTCGCCCATTTGAGCAAGCACAGAGCCATCCTTGTACTGAACCATCGAGTGAATCACAGACTGCGGGTGAATGATGACCTTTAACTGCTCCTGAGAAGCATTAAATAGCCATTTCGCTTCAATGTACTCTAGCCCTTTATTCATCATAGTCGCAGAATCGACAGAGATCTTAGGCCCCATAGACCAGTTAGGGTGTGCAATTGCGCGTTCAGGAGTCACTGATTCGAGTTCAGCCACATCGGTATAACGGAAAGGACCACCAGAACCAGTCAGAAGAATATGGTTAATGCCGTTTTCTTCAAGGTTACAGCGGCCTAGGTTAGTTTGTACGTTCTGCGGAAGGCATTGGAAAATAGCATTATGCTCGCTATCGACAGGAAGCAGCTCTGCACCGTATTTTTCCACGGCGTCGATAAACAACTGCCCAGACATCACCAAAGCTTCTTTGTTTGCAAGCAAGATACGCTTGCCCGCTTTAACCGCAGACATAGTAGGAAGTAAACCAGCGGCACCAACAATCGCGGCCATTACCGTGTCCACTTCCTCTAGAGAAGCAACCTGACACATGCCTTCAGTGCCTGAAAGTACTTTTACGTTAGGGTAACTCACGGACAACACTTCAGTCAGTTGAGACGCTGCATCAGAGCAAGCCATAGCAACATAGCTTGGTTGCCACTTTTCAACTAACGCCAGCATCTTTTCAACATTCGAGCCTGCAGCCAGTGCAACCACTGAATAGAGATCTGGGTTTTGCTCAACGACTTTTAGTGTACTTGCACCAATTGAGCCGGTAGCGCCAAGGATAGTTAGATTTCGCATCACATATGACCGTAGAAATGTAATAAAGGGCAGAATCACTGCCCTTTTTTATTAGAATGCTAAATAAAGCAGAGCAAAGACAGGGAATGCAGCCGTTAAGCTATCTATTCTATCTAGTATACCACCATGACCAGGAATCAGATTACTGCTGTCTTTCACCCCAGAAACACGCTTAAACATGCTTTCAACAAGGTCACCTAGAACAGAAATAACAACGGTCACAAGGGTAATAACAATCATGTGAAGTGGGCTTGTGAATTGGATGTCAAACAAGTCAGCAAAGATCCAAGCCACGATCACCGCAGTAATAATGCCACCGATAAGACCTTCAATCGTCTTATTAGGGCTTACCGCTGGTGCCATTTTACGCTTACCAAAACTCTTTCCTGAAAAGTATGCGCCGCTATCTGCAGCCCAAACAAGCAAGCAAACAAACATCACCAGTTTAGCACCGTGGTAAGGATCAGCATCGATACCGTTAGCACGCAGGATAACCACACTCCAGAAGAATGGCAGCAGAGTCAGCACACCAAAGGCGTGACGAAGAAGAGAAGAGTCTTTCCATGCAGGCATAGACTTAGGATAAGTCACCGCCATGCCACTCGCGATTACCCACCAAATCGAGCCAATCGTTAGAATGGCGTAGTGAGCAGTAGACAAGTTATTAAGGCTAAATGCATCAAAAGGGATAAAAGCAAAACTTGCAGCACTTACCACAACCGTTGGAATCAACGCTACATAACGTGATTTGCTTTCAACAAACTGAGTCCACTCCCAAAAACCCAATAGCGAGATTACCGCTAGTGAAAGAATAAATGTAGGAAGTGATAACTCGAAAATACCTAGAATAACTAGGGGAGCTAAAATCAACGCCGTAATAATTCGTTGTTTCAAACCAAAAAATCCTTATTAACTGTCCATCAGAGCTTTAATTTGCTCACCGGTGCATCCAAAACGACGCTCACGGTTAACAAACCAAGTCACAGCTTCTACTAAGCTGTCTTCATTAAAGTCTGGCCAGAATTGTTCAGTGAAATACATTTCGGCGTAAGCCAACTGCCAAAGCATAAAATTACTAATGCGGCATTCGCCACTGGTACGGATAAGTAGATCGACTTCAGGAATATCTGCCATTGTCAGGTGCTGTGTAATCATAGCTTCATCAATGTCATCTACATTAATATCACCAGACTTTACCTGTTGAGCAATAGAGGTCATTGCTTGCTGAATATCCCACTTACCGCCGTAGTTAGCTGCAATATTAATAACCATACCCGTATTGGTGCTAGTCAAAGCTTCCGCTTCTTCTATCTTCTTTTGTAGTCGATCATTGAAACGACTTTTATCACCAATAACACGAAGTTGTAGATTATTTTTATGAAGCTTTTTAACTTCACTCGACAGCACTGAAATAAACAGTTCCATCAAGATACCGACTTCTTCTTCAGGACGACGCCAGTTTTCGCTACTAAATGCAAAAAGAGTAACGGCTTTAATGCCAAGTCTGGCTGCAGAAGAGATAGTTTTACGAACGGCTTGAACACCGTTTTTATGGCCAAAGACGCGAGGCTTGCCCTGAGCTTTTGCCCAGCGACCATTACCATCCATAATGATAGCAATGTGTTTAGGAAGAGAGTCTGTGAACGCTTGAGAATTATGCATAAAAGAGTGAATCAAATTCTAATAGTCGAACAGAGTAGCATAAAAAAACGCTGCACCGTGAGTACAGCGTTTTTCCGGAAAGAAAAGAATATGGAAAATTAAACTTCCATCAACTCTTTTTCTTTAACAGCTAGAACTTCGTCTACGTTCTTAACCGCAGCGTCAGTTAGCTTTTGAATTTCGTCTTGTGCTTTACGATCTTCATCTTCAGAGATTTCTTTATCTTTAAGAAGTGCTTTTAGATCGCCATTCGCGTCACGACGGATGTTACGGATAGCAACACGGCCACCTTCAGCTTCGCCACGAACGATTTTAACTAGGTCTTTACGACGCTCTTCCGTTAGCGGTGGAAGTGGAACACGGATAACCGTACCAGCAGACATAGGGTTTAGGCCTAGGTCAGATGTCAGGATTGCTTTTTCAACTAGAGGAGTCAGTGTTTTATCAAACACTGTAATAGCTAGTGTACGTGCATCTTCAGCGATAACGTTAGCTACTTGAGTCAAAGGCGTTGGAGCACCGTAGTACTCAACAGTAAGACCAGAAAGTAGGCTCGGGTGCGCACGGCCTGTACGAATCTTTTGCAGGCTGTTTTTTAGTGCATCAACACTTTTTACCATGCGCTCTTGAGCGTCTTTTTTGATTTCGTTAATCACAATTTCACCTTGATTATGTTCTTTCTTCAAGAAAGCTTTTTATTTGGAGTGATAAGGATAAGCTTACCAAGGTACAACACCTCAGTAAGCCCGAAAAATTAGTCAGCGTCGCTGATTAATGTACCTTCAGTTTCACCCATAACCACGCGACGTAGTGCGCCTGGTTTATTCATGTTAAATACACGGATTGGCATTTTGTGATCACGTGCTAGCGTAAATGCAGCCAAGTCCATTACTTTAAGTTCTTTATCAAGAACCGTGTTGTAAGACAACGTATCATACAACTCTGCGTCTGGGTTTGCTACAGGGTCAGAAGTAAATACACCATCTACTTTTGTCGCTTTTAGAACTACGTCAGCTTCGATTTCGATACCACGTAGACATGCAGCAGAATCCGTAGTGAAGAATGGGTTACCCGTACCAGCAGAGAAGATCACAACGCGACCTTGACGTAGTTGGCTGATTGCATCTGCCCAGTTGTAGTCGTCACACACACCTTTAAGAGGGATTGCAGACATTACACGTGCGTTTACGTAAGCACGGTGAAGAGCGTCACGCATTGCAAGGCCGTTCATTACCGTTGCAAGCATACCCATGTGGTCACCAACAACGCGGTTCATGCCAGCTTCAGCAAGACCAGCACCACGGAACAAGTTACCGCCACCGATAACAACACCAACTTGAACGCCTAGTTCAACCAATTCTTTTACTTCTTGAGCCATACGATCAAGGATCGTTGGGTCAATACCAAAACCTTCTTCGCCTTGTAGCGCTTCACCGCTAAGTTTTAACAGAATACGTTGATACACTGGTTTAGGGTTCGTAGTCATGGAGTTTACCTTCCAAAGAGTTGATGATTAACAGTCATGGATAAAAACTGAAGAGCTCAGTTTGCATTCATAACAGCTAAAAGTCGGAAATAATTCATTATTCATAAAAAGACCGCAGCATTTGCCACGGTCTTTTTCAAACAATACGCTAAGGATTAACCTTTTTGTACCGCAGCAACTTCGTCAGCGAAGCTCATTTCAGCCGCTTTCTCGATGCCTTCACCAACTTCTAGACGTACGAAGTCAGATACTGAAGCGCCTTTCTCTTTCAGGATAGCGCCAACAGTTTGCTTAGGCTCCATGATGAAAGCTTGACCAGTTAGAGAGATTTCGCCCGTGAATTTCTTCATACGGCCAACAACCATTTTCTCTGCGATTTCAGCTGGTTTGCCTTCGTTCATAGCGATTTCAACTTGAACTGCTTTTTCTTTCTCAACTACGTCTGCAGGTACGTCTTCTGGGTTTAGGAACTCAGGACGTGATGCAGCAACGTGCATTGCAACGTGCTTAAGCGTTTCAGCTTCGCCTTCACCAGCAACAACAACACCGATTTTCTCGCCGTGACGGTAAGAAGCTAGTGCAACACCTTCAACGAATTGTACGCGACGGATGTTGATGTTTTCACCGATCTTAGTTACTAGTGCAATACGCGCTTCTTCAAATTTAGCTTGAAGAGCAGCGATTTCTAGACGTTCTGCTAGAGCAACTTCAGCAACTTCGTTAGCGAATGCAAGGAAACCTGCATCTTTAGCTACGAAATCAGTTTGGCAGTTAACTTCAAGAAGAGCAGCTGCGCCGTTTGCTTCTTTGATGATGATTGCGCCTTCAGCAGCAACGTTACCAGCTTTTTTAGCTGCTTTCGCTGCGCCAGATTTACGCATGTTTTCAATTGCTAGCTCGATGTCGCCTTCAGCAGCAACAAGTGCTTTTTTACATTCCATCATGCCCGCAGCTGTGCGTTCACGAAGTTCTTTAACTAGAGCTGCAGTTACAGTTGCCATTCTCTATTCCTCAGTAAATTCTAAAAAAGATAAAAAACAGGGGCCTAATTAATTGGCCCCTGATATTGACTGTATTCAGTCCGTTAAGCCACCGATTATGACCGCTTAATATGAACTAAATATGGCTCAGAGCCGCTATTATTCAGCTTCTACAAAACCGTCTTTTTCAGCAGCTACAGCAGCAACATCTTTGTTACGACCTTCTTTAACCGCGTCTGCAGCAGCGTTTAGGTAAAGCTGTACTGCACGGATTGCATCATCGTTACCTGGGATAACGAAGTCAACGCCGTCTGGGTTAGAGTTAGTATCAACTACAGCGTAAACTGGGATACCTAGGTTGTTTGCTTCTTTAACTGCGATGTGTTCGTGATCAGCATCGATTACGAATAGAGCGTCTGGAAGGCCGCCCATGTTCTTAATACCACCAAGAGATTTCTCTAGCTTCTCCATTTCACGAGTACGCATTAGAGCTTCTTTCTTAGTAAGCTTGTCGAAAGTACCGTCTTGAGCTTGCGCTTCAAGTTCTTTCAGACGCTTGATAGACTGACGAACAGTTTTGTAGTTCGTTAGCATACCGCCTAACCAGCGGTTGTTAACGTAGAACTGGTTGCTGTTGATAGCAGCTTCTTTAACAGCTTCAGAT
Source organism: Vibrio sp. 10N.261.55.C5 (assembly GCF_041470505.1). Taxonomy (NCBI): domain Bacteria; kingdom Pseudomonadati; phylum Pseudomonadota; class Gammaproteobacteria; order Vibrionales; family Vibrionaceae; genus Vibrio; species Vibrio sp. 10N.261.55.C5. The sequence continues at coordinate 116,084 of NZ_JBFRMS010000031.1, read as the reverse complement.
GCAGCGCGCTTAGTACCAACAAAAAGAACTTTACCTTTCTTCTCGCCAACTTTAGCAATTTCAGCTAGAGCGTCGTTGAACATTGGTACAGTTTTTTCTAGGTTGATGATATGTACTTTGTTACGAGCACCAAAGATGAATGGCTTCATTTTTGGGTTCCAGTAACGAGTTTGGTGACCGAAGTGAACACCAGCTTTAAGCATATCGCGCATTGATACAGTTGCCATTTTAAAATCCTCTATGGGGTTAGGCCTCCACATCCCCCATGAATCCGACCCCTAACAACTAACCACTTTTCAGCCGTTATTCGTGTTGTTGAGGCACCCCGGAACATGTGTCGGAATGTGTGTGATTTAAAGATATAAGTTAGTAGACACAAAGTCAGTTTCGCCAATTGGAGAAAACAGTCCTGATGTCCGGCGCGCTTTATACCATATTTTGTCTATCTATGGCTAGAAAAAAATCTAAAAATGGCGACTGCTATACTGATCCCTAAAGGCGAATTTCCTCTATAAATAGTGTCCCTTTCCAATCGCTTCGGTATCAACAAACCGAACATTATTCATTCAGGTTGAGCAGTATCCACCAGCATTGTACGGATATGGGAATGTTGCGCTAAATTGCTGCACTGATAGAATAGCCCCAATATGCACACTTAGGTGCTACCAAATTAAGAGATATGCAATGGCTGTAAAAATTAAAACTGCTGAAGAAATTGAAAAAATGCGCATCGCCGGCAAGCTGGCTTCTGAAATTCTAGAGATGATTGAACCTCACATTCAAGTGGGTACCACGACAGAAGAGCTAAACCAAATCTGTCACGAGTATGCTCTAGAAAGAGGCGCATACTCAGCACCACTTGATTACCACGGTTTCCCTAAGTCAATCTGTACGTCTATCAATCACATTGTGTGCCACGGTATTCCAGCATCACAAGATGAGACTGGCAGCACTGGTCAATTCAAACCTGCTGTACTGAAAGATGGAGACATCCTGAACGTTGATATCACAGTAATCATCCCTGATGACGAAAATGCAGATCTAAGCACTCGTCCACAAGGCTACCACGGTGACACATCTAAGATGTTCCTAGTGGGTGAAGTATCACCGGCAAACAAACGTCTGTGCATGGTTGCTCAAGAAGCACTTTACGAAGGCATGCGCCAAGTTAAGCCAGGTGTTCAACTTGGTCAAATCGGTACTGCTATCGAGAAGTACATCAAAACAAACAACAAGAACAACCCACGCGCTAAGTTCTCTATTGTTAAAGATTACTGTGGTCACGGCATTGGTTCTGAATTCCACGAAGATCCACAAGTAGTTCACTACAAGAACAGCGATCGCACCGTGCTAAAAGCAGGCATGTGCTTCACTATCGAGCCAATGATCAACGCGGGTAAGTTTGGCTGTCGTCTTGATGACGAAGATAGCTGGACAGTATACACAGCAGACAGCAAGAACTCGGCTCAATGGGAGCACACTCTGGTTGTAACTGATACTGGTTGTGAAGTACTAACACTGCGCAGCGATGATACTATTCCACGTATCATGAAGAACGCTTAGTTCATTAAACTGAACGAATCGGCCTTTTAAAAATATCCTCGCATTGTCGAGGATATTTTTTTCCGCTCAATTTCGATTTTCCACCAGCTTCTGGTAAATTGTTTACTATTCTCATTTGCTTGCACGGATAGCAAACTATGCCTTATCAATGCCCTCTTACGTTCAATGATGAACAAATTGAAATCTGCGAATTAAAAAATCAGCTCGAAATCTTCACGCAGTATCAAAAAAATGAATTTCTAAATCATCATCCAGTTACTGATTTAGTACTATTGCGATCCAAATACATGGATTTGCTTCTCAGTCGATTATGGGAACATTTAGGCTTTAATAAACTGCCACATATTTCCCTTGTCGCAGTGGGTGGATATGGTCGAGGTGAACTTCACCCGTTATCGGACATTGATATTCTCATTGTCTCGCAAAAAACACTACCACCAGCTCTTGGTGAAAAGGTCAGTCAATTCATTACTCTACTTTGGGATTTAAAGCTCGAAGTTGGCCATGCTGTGCGAACTATTACTGAGTGTCTCGATATCGGCACCGATGATTTAACCGTCGCGACCAACCTACAAGAGTCGCGATTGTTATGTGGTAGTGAAGACACTTTCCAAGAACTAAAACTGAAGATTCATTCCGATTCATTTTGGCCAAGTGAGACGTTTTACAAAGCCAAGATTCAAGAACAGAGAGAGCGTCATGCTCGCTACCACGACACCACCTATAATTTAGAACCGGACATCAAATCGACTCCGGGAGGGCTCAGAGACATCCATACCCTGAGCTGGGTTGCGCGTCGCCACTTCGGCGCGACCTCTTTGTTAGAGATGAGCAAATACGGCTTTCTGACCGATGCTGAATATCGTGAGCTCGTTGAGTGCCAAGATTTTTTATGGCGTGTTCGCTTTGCATTGCATATTGAACTGCGCCGTTACGACAACCGTTTAACGTTCGCGCATCAAGCTCAAGTCGCTGAACATCTGGGTTATACGGGTGAAGGAAACCGTGGTGTTGAGATGATGATGAAAGAGTTCTACCGAACCCTTCGTCGTGTTGCTGAACTGAATAAGATGCTGCTTAAGCTGTTCGATCAAGCGATCATCAATGGCGGTCAAACCCAAGACGCTGAAATTCTCGATAGTGATTTCCAACGTCGAGGTTCGTTGATCGAAGCGCGCAAGCCTGCCCTATTCCAAGCAAGACCAGAAACCATTCTCGATATGTTCATCCATATCGCCAATGACTCGACTATCGAAGGGGTAAGTCCACCAACATTGCGACAACTGCGTACGGCACGCCGTCGATTGAACCGATTCCTGCATACCATTCCTGAAGCTCGTGACAAGTTCATGGATCTAGTTCGCCACCCTAATGCCCTGCACAAAGCCTTTAGCTTAATGCACAAATTGGGCGTGCTCTCTGCGTACTTACCGCAGTGGAGCCAGATCGTTGGTCAGATGCAGTTTGACCTATTCCATGTTTACACCGTGGATGAGCACAGTATCCGCCTGCTCAAGCACATCAACCGCTTTGGTCAAATCGAAAACCACGATAAGCACCCTATCTGCTGTGAAGTCTATCCTCGAGTACAGAAGAAAGAGTTGCTGATCCTTGCCGCTATCTTCCATGACATCGGCAAAGGCCGCGGCGGAGACCACTCTGAGATAGGTGCAGTTGAGGCTTACTCTTTCTGTATTGAGCACGGGCTATCGAAGCCTGAAGCCAAACAAGTCGCGTGGTTGGTACAAAATCACCTATTGATGTCAGTAACGGCTCAACGTCGTGATATCTACGACCCAGATGTGATCTCCGAATTCGCCAAAAAAGTGCGTGATGAAGAATCACTCGAGCTACTGGTTTGTTTAACCGTTGCCGATATCTGTGCGACTAACCCTGAGCTATGGAACAGTTGGAAACGAACCCTGTTAGCTGAGCTGTTCCACTCAACGCAGCGAGCACTGCGCCGCGGCTTGGAAAACCCTGTCGATGTCAGAGACCGTATTCGTCACAACCAACAAATGGCATCAGCACTGCTGCGTAAAGAAGGCTTCACCGCTCGTGAGATTGAAGTGTTGTGGCAACGCTTTAAGGCCGATTATTTCTTGCGTCACACACATAAACAAATCGCTTGGCACTGTGAGCACTTACTTCGCCTAGAAGACCCAAGCCAACCGTTAGTGCTGATCAGTAGGAAAGCGACGCGCGGTGGCACAGAAGTGTTCGTTTATTGTAAAGACCAAGCAGCACTGTTTGCGACCGTGGTTGCCGAACTCGACAGACGTAACTTTAACGTTCATGACGCGCAGGTCATGGTTAGCAAAGATGGTCATGTTTTGGATACCTTTATCGTACTAGACCAGCACGGCGAAGCGATTGATGAAGCAAGACACAAAGCCGTTGCTAAACATCTGACTCATGTATTGACTGATGGCCGCCCGACTAAGATTAAGACGCGTCGCACGCCACGTAACTTGCAACACTTTAAGGTCAAAACCTTAGTTGAGTTCCTACCAACCAAGAGCAAGAAACGTACCTTGATGGAGTTAAGAGCTCTTGATACGCCGGGGTTATTGGCTCAAGTCGGTGCAACCTTTGCGGAGCTAGACATCAACTTGCACGGTGCCAAAATCACCACCATAGGTGAGCGAGCAGAGGATCTGTTTATTCTGACCAGTGAAGCGGGAGGAAGGCTGTCTGAAGAACAAGAACAGGCACTAAGAGAACGATTAACCGAGCACGTTTCTGAACTCGCACCTTAGAAAGCGAATTCAGTCTAAAAACAGGTTTAATAACCAAATAAGTGTGGGCAAAGATAGAGAGCGATCTTGCCCACAACTTACAATCAATTCACAGATATCAACTATCTAGCTCGTCGTTAGGCTGCTACATTGATCAAGTCAATTACATAAAAGTATTACATTCATAACCTAGAGGTCGCTTATGTATCCAAACCTCACTGGCTTAGGTATCCACGAACCTAAACAGATTGAACGTTACTCCCTTCGCCAAGAAGCGCACAAAGATATCCTGAAGATTTACTTTCGTAAGCAGAAAGGGGAACTGTTCGCGAAAAGCGTTAAATTTAAGTACCCACGACAAGTAAAAAGTGTGCTTGTTAGCGGTGGCAATAATCAATACAAAGAAGTGACAGAGATTAACCGCAACCTCACTCTTGTGATTGATGAACTCAACAAAATCACCAAACCGACGCCAACGGCTGAGGTGGATGTGAAGCAGAAGATCCTTACCGACTTACGCCATCTAGAGAAAGTGGTATCAAGCAAGATCGCTGAGATCGAAGCTGATCTAGAAAAGCTAAAATGATCCCGCGACTAACTATTACTGTTAACTAACCAACATTAGTTATGCCGTTAAGGTTATACAGATACAAAAAGGGCTGATATCACTATCAGCCCTTTGTTTTTTATTCTATTTTCTCTATTCACTTAGACTGGAGATTGCCTAAACACGCGAGACTTACTTAGACAAGCAAGTTTGAGCATCGATTAAGTTAGTATCCCACTCAAAGGTTTCAAACAACCTTAGCCAAGTTTCATCAAGGTTGGCCTTCATCACCAACTCTTCTTTTGTGAAAGGATGGATAAAGCGAAGCTCAGAAGCGTGCAACAACAAACGATGCGAATCTAAATCATCACGGAACAGTCGATTGTGCTTACCATCACCATGTGAAGTATCACCGACAATCGGATGTCTTAGATGAGCCATGTGACGACGCAGCTGATGTTTGCGACCTGTCTTTGGCATCATCTCAACCAAGCAGTAGCGGCTCGTAGGAAAGCGTCCTGTTGAATATGGCACTTCTACTTTTGCTAGCGGTTCATAGACTGTCACTGCCTCTTGCGCTTCTTTGCCTTCTTTCGCGAACTTATCTGCGATCTTATCCAGCTCAACCTTAAGTGCATAATCGAGCGTATCGCCCTCTTCTATCCAACCACGGACAATCGCATGATAGGTTTTTTGCATCTCATGATTAGCGAACATTGGCATCACCTGTGAAGCAACCTCACTCGACAACGCAAACACCAACACACCCGATGTCGGTCTGTCTAAGCGGTGTAATGGAAATACATGCTGACCAATTTGATCGCGCAATGTCTGCATAACAAATTGCGTTTCGTGTTTATCCAACCATGAACGATGCACTAGCATGCCAGCGGGCTTATTCACCGCGACAAAGTACTCATCTTGATAAATGATCTCTAACATTACGCACATACCTCATCAATGCTCTGAATTGTCACTAGCAGTTCGACTTTGTCTGCCTCATTTTTCCACACTTCACCAAAATAAGGATGGATAGCAAAGCCTTTCGGTAGGCTCATTTGGGCATCCATCATTGCGTTGATCTTAACGATAAAGATCCACTGCAACCACTCTTCCGGTTGTAACGAATCAATCCCGAAAGGTTCAACGCTCGCCAGAGCTTCATCCGAAGGCGGAAGCGTGCTCCATAGCGAACATTGGCGCATTTGTTCTTCTAATTGTTGAAGTAAAAGAGGTAACTTTGTGGCTGCTGTCATTTTTCACCAAGTTATTTATCTAGTGACCTTGAAATTGGGGCATAGAGTACCATCTATTTAGGAAAGAAAGTTAGGAGCTTTATTACTATGGAAACGATTCACACGCTCACTCAGTTACTAAAGAATAGCGGTTGCCAATACGATATCTACGACCTAGGTCGCCGTATTCAGAAGATCGACAACACCTTATTCTCTGATGTTGAGCAAGGGAAACAGCCGTACCCATTTCCACTTCAGAAACAAGCTCACTTAGCGATTAGTTACTGGAACGAACACAAGCAACCTTGGATCTGGTTCCTAAAATTCAAACTGGACGAAAGAGGCCTATTACATCAAGGTGATGTCGGCAATTTCCTTAAGTTTGTTATCGAAGCGATGGGCACACGTTTGAACGGTGAGATCAGCGAAGAGCAACAACAAAAGCTGTCAAACAACCCATATACCTTCAAGCCTTCAGAAGACAAAATGGCCGTGTTCCATAGCCAAGCAAGAGCAGGTTTAGACCTTGCAACGAGCCAATACTACGAACACGCTCAACACTACTTCACAGGCGATCTAGGCTGGGACAACTGGAAAACCGTTGGCCTACAAGGCATCACTGATATGTGTGCTCGTTTAGGCAGCCAACAAAATGGTGTCGCGATTCGCAAAGCATTGAATAAGCTGCCTTCAGAACCTCTATACGCGACTCTCGGGGCGCTTGAGCATACGCAAATCAATGACAAGCTCGCTCAACGCTTACAAGAAATGGCAGAGAATGAGATTAACAGTCAAGAGCCAGATCTGTTCTTACTGTCAGCACTGGTACGTGCCCTTTCTGGCGCAGAGCAAAGTACAACCAACGCCGTAATTAACCAAGTTCTGGCTAGCCCGCGCTTAAGCCACCAAGAAGTATTGATTGGTTTGGCTGGTCGCAGCTGGCACGCACTGCAAGATCCTGCGATTGCTGAGCAGTTCTTGCTGCGTCTCGCACAAACGGGCAACCAAAACTTGTTCAATCAGTTATTTGCAGATTTAGTGATGATTCCGACACTGAGAATGGTATTTTTACCATTATTGAACTCGAACCCATCACCAGAACTCGCCAATGCACTTGTAGAATTACAACAAGCGGCTAAGTCGCAATAGATACCAGACAGAACAGCTCAGTAGCTCATAACAAAAAGCTCAAATCACGAACGGAATAGAGAGATAAAAGGAAGTATGGATTAAATGATAGATAACTTATTGGCTATTTTGATGCTGTGCTTCTTTTGCTTTCTGTTTTGGCAACAGCGCAGGCAATCCGAGCTTGCGAAAGCTGCCATTGCGAGAAAATGTAAAGAGCTCGACTTACAGCTATTAAGTGTTGCCTTTAGTGGTCATAAACTTAAGATGCGCCATGAGCTCACCACCATTTGGCGCTGGCACACCGTGTATCAATTTGAGTTTTCAGCGTTAGGTGATGACCTGTACCAAGGGAAACTGACCATGGTGGGCTTCCGTTCTATGCGGTTTGAGCTACAGCCTCATAGAATGTAACGTCGCAATACGCGGTATAACTATATTCATGATAAGGGCCAAACTGATCTTGTTTGGTCTCTTTAAATGCAAAGCCTAACTTTTCAAGTAACTTAATTGATGGGTTATGACCAACATTAACGGTCGCGACAACATTCGTTAGGTGTTCTTCAAAACAAACCAAACTAAAGAAAGGTTTTAGCACTTCACTAGCAAGGCCTTGATTCCAAAACTCCTTGTCCAGAATAAATCCCAGTTCATGCTTCCCTTCTTCAGACGAAACAAACAAATGCCCGAGGTATTCGCGGGTTTGGTTGTGGATAATGGCTCGGCAAAAACCAACGTTGTCGTTCAGTATTTCTTGAAATAGGTGTTTTGCAGAGGCAATAGAATGCGGCCCGTTCATTTCAGCACGATTGATGGGGCAGCAATTCAACTTGATAAAGTCATGTTCTAACTGCTCGGTATAAGGTACCAACAGCGTTCTTGAGGTTGCTATCGTCATAAAACACTCCTTGTGTTGACCATTAGCAGAAAAGCAGATGTCGCGTGCTTAGATAAAAGCTCCTGAATTAAAGAGAGCCCCTAGATAGAGAAAAAGCCTTAGGAAAAGAAAAGCCCCGACACCGAAGTGTCAGGGCTAGGGTCTTACTCGCAGCAGTCCGGCTACTAATTAATGCTCCATGCATCATCCATAATAGTGGCTGTAATCCTTCAGCTCTTTCCTTTACTTCGCCGTCCTAGCGGTGTCCAATCATCCTGAAAGCTAACAATCCTAGTTAGCGCACATCACTTGTTCCGTGAGCGGTGTCCTTTACATCGTCCTGATGCTAATCCAACCCTTTAATCCTAAAGGTGTCCATTGTCATTCCGTTGCAGCTAACTTCCTGTTAACTGACTGTATCCCTACAATGTCCTTACGCTCCATGCTTGATCACTCAATCCTAAGTAACCAAATCTTCATCCTGAAGATAACCAAATCCTTGGTGCTTTCCTGTTCCGTGTCAGAATCCTTCCGACAAGGTTTAATTTACGCGATTTAGGATTTCGGACAATAGATTTGCATCACATTTTGAATTCAAGAAAGTTGTTAATTATATAAAACAATTAAAATTCAACACCTTAACCATGTGCACATCAATCTCTCTAGCGATGTATTCGTGTTATCTCACAATCTTTGTAAGAGATCTCTCACAAGCCATGGGCGGTTTTATGATTCGCTATCATTCACCAGAGCGAGTAAAATGACTAAAGACTAAAAATGGAGATCAACATGCTGACAAAAGATGTTTCTGAAGAGTTGAAATCAGTGCTTGAAGGACTGCAAGCGCAAGGGAAAGAGCCGACAGTTGCTTTAGTTAAGGCTCGTATGAGCACATCCGTTCCGATGCCCGCTTTAATCACGACCATCAAGAGCTGGAAAAGCGCAAATCGTGTTCCTAAAGTTGAAGTCGCGACACAAGAAGAGCCAGCACTTGATCGTGTTAGCCAACTGGAAAAGCAAATCCTTGAACTCACTGCTCGCGTTGCCATGCTTGAAGCTAAACTAACTGATCAATAAGGCAACTGAGCAATAAGTTGACCGATAAATAAGCTAACAGAGAAATAGAACACTATGAAGATATGGGTTGATGCGGACGCTTGTCCAAAGGTTATCCGAGAAACAATCGTACGCGCAGCTGAGCGCACAGGGGTTGAATGTACCTTTGTGGCAAACCATCTGGTTCCCGTTCCTAAACGCAATAACATTCACTCAATTCAAGTGCCAAGCGGGTTTGATATTGCTGATGATGAAATCGTAAAGCGCACTGAACCCGGCGATCTTGTGATTACATCCGATATCCCTCTGGCTGACGAAGTGATCACTAAAGGTGGGCAAGCACTCAGCTCTCGTGGTGAGCTTTACACCAAAGAGACCATTAAAGCGCGTCTGAACATTCGTGACTTTATGGATACCATGCGCTCAAGTGGCATCCAAACGGGTGGACCAAGTGCCCTTTCTCAAACCGACCGTCGTGAGTTTGCCAACCACTTAGATAGAATTCTAGCCAAACGCTAGCTGGCTCATCCGAGCTTAACCTAGTTCTATCTCTCCATAAAAAACCAAAAAACCTGCAAACAATGCAGGTTTTTTTAATATCAATTAGAAGAAGGTTTCCCCTACTCTACAACTAAGGCGTGTAGTACGTTGCAGCGCCTGGACCTACTGGTAGACCGAATACGAATACCCATAGGTAGAACAAGATGCTCCAACCAAACATGAATACCATTGAGTAAGGCAACATTGTCGCGATCAGTGTACCGATACCTAGGTTCTTCATGTAGCGAGTTGCTACGGCAAGGATAAGACCGAAGTAGCTCATCATTGGTGTAATGATGTTGGTTGTTGAATCACCGATACGGTAAGCCGCTTGAATCGTTTCAGGTGCGTAGCCTACTAGCATTAGCATTGGAACGAAGATTGGCGCTGTTACTGCCCACTGTGCAGAAGCTGAACCGATCATCAGGTTAATGAAACCACACATTAGGATGAATGCGAAGAACAACATTGGACCCGTTAGGCCGATATCCTGAAGGAATGTTGCGCCGCCTACAGCAACCACTTGACCAAAGTTCGTCCACTTAAAGAAAGCAACAAACTGTGCAGCAAAGAATACAAGAACGATGTACATGCCCATTGAAGACATCGACGTTGCCATTGCATTAATCACATCACGGTCATTCTTCATTGAACCGGTAATTTTGCCGTAAACAAAACCAGGAATAGCAAAGAATACAAAGATAAACGCGACGATACTTTTCAGGAATGGAGAGCCTGAAATCGTGCCCGCCTCTGAACGTAGAACACCGTCAGCAGGAACAACAGTCCAAGCTAAAAGCGCACTCACGATTAATACAGCGACACCCGCCAATCTAAGGCCTTTCTTCTCAATAGCAGTAAGCTTACCCATTGAGTCATTTGAAAGATCTTCAGACGCGTCTTCGACATTGTATTTACCCAGTTTAGGTTCAACAATCTTCTCTGTTACCAATGCGCCGGCAATCGAGATAAAGAAGGTCGAAATAAACATGAAGTACCAGTTTGATTCAGGGCCAACAGAGTAAGATGGATCAAGCATTTGTGCTGCTGTTTCTGTGATACCAGAAAGCAGTGGATCAACCGTACCTATAAGTAGATTTGCAGAATAACCACCAGATACACCAGCAAATGCTGCCGCTAGACCTGCTAATGGGTGACGACCCAATGAGTGGAAAAGCATTGCTGCAAGAGGGATAAGTACTACGTAACCCAGCTCTGAAGCCGTGTTAGAGATAATACCGGCAAATACCACGGTTACAGTAACCATGCGCTGAGATGCGCCCATTACCATGCCGCGCATTGCCGCAGATAATAGACCTGAGTGCTCAGCAATCGCAACACCTAGCATTGCAACAAGTACAGTACCAAGTGGCGCAAAGCCAACAAAGTTCGAAACTAGATTCGTTACGATGAGTTGTAAGCCTTCAGCATTAAGTAAGCTTACAACGTGGATCATACCATCAGCAGCACGACCACTAGCACCTTCAGGGCGAGGGTCCATGACAGACACTTCAAAGTAACCAGCAATACCTGAAGAAACTAGGATTGCGACACAGAAGATAGCAAAAAGAGTGATTGGGTGGGGTAAAAGGTTCCCCAAATATTCAACGCTGTCTAAAAAGCGTGTGAAAATAGGTTTTTTTGGTGCGTTGTTTTTTATTGAAGCAGATGAACTCATCTGTTCCCTCCTTGTGTAGTGATTCCTGTGCAATTGTGACAAAGATGTTCAAATTGCCAGCGAAGGGTACGCGACAAAAATATCAATTAGAAATTCAAAATGTTACAAAGTGTGTAACAAACGACGACTTTTAACTCTATTTGAACAATTAATTAGCAAATAAATCTACATTAAACACAAAAACTAGATTTATAATTTACAACAACGCATTCACTAGAAATATAACTCACAATATAACCCATTGATTCACTTGAAAATAAAATACATCGTACGTTAAATACACACTCGATATCCGGTTAAGTTCCTCTCGAAGGAAAAGAAAAACAGACAAATGAATGAAGTTTGACTTTCCCCTCGTTTTTACACACATGTCACATCATATTGACGGTTATTTTTGAACCGCTTTAAATCTTGGATTGGATTTACAGATCACATAGTGACGCCCTCTACGCTTAACTATCTGGCAATCAGGGGGACGGCTTTTCGCACTTTTAAGTGATTTAACAACTTTCATTATTTAGCTCCCTTACCTAATTGACCAAAACGACGAGTGAAGTTCGCAACGCGTCCCTCTTTATGTAGCACTCGTTGTTTGCCCGTATAGAAAGGATGCGACTTTGGCGACACCTCAATCGTGAAGTAAGGGCAAGTATTGCCGACTTCCCATTCGATAGTACGGTCTGTTTTTAGAGTTGAGCCGATTAAGAAGTACTCATCGACACTGGTGTCATCAAAAACCACGGGACGGTAATCTGGATGGATATTCGGTTTCATTGTATTCCCCTTAAATAACCAACTTGATATGTTATAACACTACAAGTGACAATTGTTATCAAAAGAAAAACAAGCGATTTTATGATATTTTTCCGTCTTAATCGTAATCAGAGAACACCCAACTATGTACACAATTGAACCTGTTGGCTTTATTGAGTCTCCTTATAAAGAGAAGTTCGCTGTGCCAAGGCAGCCCAGGTTGGTACCCACATCCACCTCAAGAGTCAGATTGGTTGATGCAGCAAACTGCCTTGAGTCTGTTCGTGATATAGAGCAATTTAGCCATGTTTGGTTACTATTTCTGTTCGACAAGAACCTTGAAGCAGGCTGGAAACCAACTGTGAGGCCACCTCGCCTTGGCGGGAATGAACGTATTGGTGTATTCGCGTCACGTGCCACATTCAGACCAAATGGAATTGGCATGTCTGCGGTTGAACTAAAAGGTGTGTCTCAAGAGAAAGGACAGACTTGGTTGGATCTCGGCAGCGTCGACTTAGTAGACGGTACACCGATCATCGACATCAAGCCTTATATCCCCTATTCAGATTCGATTCCGGATGCATTGGGAGGGTTTGCCGCCGATGAACCAGAAGTGCTCGACGTTAACTTTTCGCAGCAAGCGCAAAGTAAGCTCGCAAGCCATCCACAAGCGCGCCATATCATTCAGGTGATCAAAGAAGTATTAGGCCAAGATCCGCGACCTGCCTATAAAAAAGGCAAGCCTGACAACAAGGAATATGCGGTAAATTTGTTCAATCTTAACGTGAAATTCGTGGTTGAAACGCTTTTCATCAATGTAACTGACATTGAACGCTTTTGAGATCCCAAATAGGCTGATATTATATGCGGCTATATCAGATTTGCTGTGGTTACGAACGACAGCAAGTTTTCTTTTATCAATGATGAAACGGATACCATAGAATGCGTACCAGTAACTACCTTCTTTCTACTCTGAAAGAGACTCCAAACGACGCAGAAGTTATCAGCCACCAGCTGATGCTACGTGCAGGTATGATCCGTAAGCTAGCTTCAGGTTTATATACTTGGCTACCTACTGGTCTACGTGTACTGCGTAAAGTCGAAAATATCGTTCGCCAAGAGATCGATAATGCAGGTGCCGTTGAAATCTTGATGCCCGTAGTTCAACCGTTTGAGCTTTGGGAAGAGACTGGCCGTTCTGAAAAGATGGGGCCTGAGCTACTTCGTTTCACAGACCGTCACTCTCGTCCATTTGTTCTTAGCCCAACAGCTGAAGAAGTGGTAACGAGTCTAGTACGTAACGAGATCAGCTCTTACAAACAGCTACCTCTAAATCTGTACCAAATCCAGACTAAATTCCGTGATGAGCGCCGCCCTCGTTTTGGCGTAATGCGTGCACGTGAATTCTCTATGATGGATGCGTACAGCTTTGATATCGACAAAGAAGGCTTAGAAAAGTCTTACCAAGCGATGCACGATGCTTACTGTAAAGCATTCGACCGCATGGGCCTTGAATACCGCCCGGTATTAGCAGACTCTGGCGCAATCGGCGGCAGCGGCTCTCAAGAGTTCCACGTTCTTGCTGAAAGCGGCGAAGACCTAATCGCATTCTCTTCTGAATCTGATTACGCAGCGAACATCGAGAAAGCAGAAGCACTAGCTCCTACTGAAGAAGTTGCAGCGCCTACTCAAGAGATGGAATTGGTTGATACGCCAAACGCAAAAACAATCGCAGAATTGGTAGAGCAGCACGGTCTAGCAATCGAGAAGACAGTTAAGACTCTATTCGTTAAAGCATCTGATGAAGTAGAAGCAGATATTATTGCTCTAATCATCCGTGGTGACCACGAGCTTAACGAAGTGAAAGCAGAAAACCTTCCACAGGTTGCTTCTCCGCTAGAGATGGCTTCTGAAGAAGAAATCCGCGCACTTGTTGGTGCAGGTCCTGGTTCACTTGGACCTGTTGGCCTAGAGCTACCATTCATCGTTGACCGCTCTGTTGCTGTAATGAGCGACTTTGGCGCTGGTGCAAACGTAGATGGTAAGCACTACTTCGGCATCAACTGGGGTCGTGACGTTGAGCTGGCTCAAGTTGAAGACCTACGTAACGTTGTTGAAGGCGACCTAAGCCCATGTGGTCAAGGTACTATCCAGCTTAAGCGTGGTATTGAAGTTGGTCACATCTTCCAACTAGGTAATACTTACTCTAAAGCAATGAACTGTAACGTGCTTGGCCCTGATGGTAAGAGCGTAATCCTAGAAATGGGTTGTTACGGTATCGGTGTTTCACGTGTTGTTGCATCTGCTATCGAGCAAAACCACGATAAATTCGGTATCACTTGGCCAGACGCACTAGCGCCGTTCCAAGTTGCTATCGTACCAATGAACATGCACAAATCTGAGCGCGTTAAAGAAGCAGCTGAGAAGCTATACGCTGAATTAACAGCTATGGGTATCGAAGTTTTATTCGATGACCGTAAAGAGCGCCCTGGTGTTATGTTTAAAGATATCGAGCTTGTGGGTATCCCTCACACTATCGTTATCGGCGATCGCAGCATGGACGAAGGTAACTTCGAATACAAAAACCGTCGTACTGGTGATAAAGAAGCTATCGCAATGGACACGGTTATCGAGCACCTTAAGGCTCAACTAGCTTAGTAATCCGATTACTGACTAGATAAACATTGAAAGGCTGCCGTTAGGTGGCCTTTTTTGTGCCTGTCATTTCGCTTCAAACTCCCTTCTATTTATCAGTAGAGTAAATAACGTAAGTTAATCCCCTGTTCATCTTTAAATCCGTATATTGGTGTCATCAACTTTTTGGACATGCTCACCATTGGAGGTATCGATGGATATCAAAAGCTTACTGAACCAAGCACTTAAATCAGATCTCGTAAAACAAGGTACTCAGAAACTTTCACAAGGGTCTTCAAGTTTAAGTGGCCTTTCTCAAGGCAGCAATAGCAAGAGTAGCAGTAAAAGTACACTCGGAGCCTTCGGTGCAGGCGCAGTTGGCGGAGGACTGTTAGGTGCGTTAATGGGCTCTAAGAAGACTAAGAAAATGGGTAAGAAAGCGGCTGGGATTGGCGGCGCAGCAGCACTGGGCGCTTTGGCTTATAAAGTCTACAACGACTACCAGTCCAAACAAGGCCAGACACCTAACGCCGAACAGGCTCAGTTTGATGAAAATGATGCAAACCACAGCGTGCTGATTCTACGATCGATGATTGCCGCGTCTAAAGCTGATGGCCATGTTGATGAAGAAGAGATGGCTAAGATAGAGCAAGTCGTCGAGAATATGGGCGCTGATTATCAACTGACTAAATTGGTCTCTGAAGAACTGCATAAGCCACTCGACCCAAGCGAAATCGCTCAACTGGCAACGTCACCTCAACAGGCGAGTGAGATCTACTTAGCCTCTTTGATTGTGGCCGACGAACAGAATTTCATGGAAAAGGCGTACCTGAAAGAGCTCGCGAAACAGCTCAATCTTGCTGATGAAGTCACCTATCAACTTGAACAACAAGTCTCTGGCTAATCGGCAAGTACCAAACGAAGCCGTAAAGAACGGCTTAAGCAGCGAGCTAGCCAAGTGAGATATTGAGCAAGGACAAACTAACTCTGAACTTGATCAGATCCACTTTGTTTTTGCTTATCTCTATGTGTATATTGAGATCAGTTATCATTTGGTTAGGTATAAAAATGAAAGTATACGATTGTTGTGATTTGGTTCGTGAACTGTATTCTCAAATTGGCAGTGGCGACCAAGGCTATATCCCTAAAGCGATCACCTGCGCAGTAAAAACATTGAATGACCTTGCTGCCGATGAGTCTCTTCCTAAAGAAGCTCGTGAACGTGCAGCCTTTGCCGCTGCTAACTTACTGATTTCAGATTTCGAGGACTAATATGAACCTCGCTAACTTTGAAAAAATGGATCCAGTGATGTTGATGAGCATCGTCAACATGAAGCTTCGTGACGACTTCGGCGGTGATTTAGATCGAGTGGTCAACTTCTACGAAATCGACAAAGCAGCCTTAATCGCTAAGCTCGCGTCTGCTGGTTTTGAGTATCTTCCAGAAGCTAAACAGTTTCGATAGTCGTTTAAAAAATCTTCCTATTTAAAGACCAACCTCTGTGTTGGTCTTTTTTTGTTGGTGATACGTAATAAGGAAACACGCAGCAAACCCATTATAAATTATCTGTATGCACCTATACTTTTATATCTTAGAGTCAACGAACGCGCCTTGAACCAAAGCGTATTGTTGTATAGGCTACCTAAACTAGCATATAAAACTCATCACTCAACTTGATGATAGTGAAGGATTAACAATGAAAAGACTCGGACTTTTAGCCGTTATCGCAGCCGCACTCACCGCAGGTTGCGCTTCAAATACTCAGCAAGACAACTTTCGCGAAGCCTCTTTTGAGCTGTGTAATACTGAAGTCGATATTTACTCTGTAAGCCATGATGAACGAGTTCGTATCGTCTGTTCTGATGGCTCTAAATTCGCTTTGAACAGCGAAGACACATTAGAAGTGATGCGTGACATCAACATCGACTACTGTGATGGCGAAGGCCTAGGTAAGTTCAGTGAAAGCCGCCACTACTACTCTTTCAAGTGTAAGTCAGGCACCCTACTTAGCATCAAAAAGTAGAATCGACACTACCAAATACCAAAGGGTTAATGTGAAAGCATTAACCCTTTTTAATACCCGCTTTTCTGTATTCTCAGGTAACCCAACTTTCATACCGATAGATACCAAAAAGGCCCCAATAAAGGAGCCTTTCAAATCGTATTTTCAATCAAATAGCTTTAGTTCAAGGAACAGGTGCAGAGTCTTCAACACCTTTCCCTAAAACAAAAAGGGACTCAATGAGCCCCTTTAAAAGTACTTTTTCAAAGTAGTCGTTTGAAATTCTAGGAGAGCACGCGGAGCTTACGGATGTAAGTGAGCATGCTCGACAACGAAGTTCAAATTACTACGCAGAAAAATTAAGCGTAAACCGGTAGACGCTTACAGATCTCTAATACTTTTGCTTTCGTTGCTTCGATAACAGACTCATCACCCATGTTATCTAGGATGTCACAGATCCAACCTGCTAGCTCTTTCGCGTCTGCTTCTGAGAAACCGCGACGAGTGATAGAAGGAGAACCGATACGGATACCTGAAGTAACGAATGGGCTACGTGGGTCGTTTGGTACTGAGTTCTTGTTTACAGTGATGTTTGCTGCACCTAGTGCTGCATCTGCTTCTTTACCTGTGATGTCTTTGTTGATTAGGTCAACTAGGAACAGGTGGTTCTCTGTAGAACCTGAAACGATGTTGTAACCACGAGCTAGGAATTCAGCAACCATTGCTTTTGCGTTAGCAACAACGCGTGCTTGGTATTCTTTGAACTCTGGCTCTAGAGCTTCTTTGAACGCTACTGCTTTACCAGCGATAACGTGCATTAGAGGACCACCTTGGCCGCCTGGGAATACTGCTGAGTTCAGCTTCTTGTAAAGATCTTCGCCTTCGTTAGAAAGGATTAGACCACCACGAGGACCCGCAAGCGTTTTGTGCGTCGTTGTAGTTACTACGTGAGCGTGTGGCACTGGGTTCGGGTAAACGCCTGCAGCGATTAGACCTGCTACGTGAGCCATATCTACGAACAGGTACGCACCTACTTTGTCAGCGATTTCACGCATGCGCTTCCAATCACAGATTTGAGAGTAAGCAGAGAAACCACCGATGATCATCTTAGGCTTGTTCTCGATAGCCAGCTTTTCCATCTCTTCGTAATCGATTTGACCCGCTTCATCGATACCGTAAGGGATGATGTTGTAAAGCTTACCAGAGAAGTTTACTGGAGAACCGTGAGTTAGGTGACCACCGTGTGCTAGGCTCATACCTAGAACCGTATCGCCTGCATTTAGTAGTGCCATGTATACAGCGTTATTTGCTTGAGAACCTGAGTGAGGCTGTACGTTTGCGTACTCTGCACCAAATAGTTCACATGCACGTTCAATTGCTAGAGTTTCAACTTTGTCTACGTACTCACAACCACCGTAGTAACGCTTGCCTGGGTAGCCTTCAGCGTATTTGTTTGTTAGCTGAGAACCTTGAGCTTCCATTACACGTGGGCTTGTGTAGTTTTCTGAAGCGATAAGTTCGATATGCTCTTCCTGACGAAGAGTTTCTTCTTGGATAGCTGCGAATAGATCCGCATCGTAATCAGCAATGTTCATGTCACGCTTAAGCATCTGTATCTCCTGACTCAGATTGTACTGAAAGTTTCAAAAAAACCACACAACGACCGAAAGCAAACGTTTCCGTCACCGTTTTGATGTGACGCATTCTACATAATTTGATCTAGGTCATAAAGAGCTAATTGCAATTTTATCATGCAGTTTTTTCATAATCACAAATAAGATTCATCATGGTTATTTGGCTTATCCAACCAAAGATGGCGCTTACTGTCAATTTTACGCTTTACACCCTGTAAAACGCAGATTACATAGGTTTACCTTAATTTTGCCCCTCAAGCTACCGAAAGCTAAGGTTTTTCTCTACTATGCACGCCTTTATTGGTTAGGTAATTATAAAAACGATGGAAAAACACTCACGTAAAGAAGATTGGGTAGCGATTCTCACTGGCACGTTTTTAGTGGCGTTAGGCGTCTTCTTTTTACAGTCAGCGAACCTGCTTACCGGGGGCACTACTGGCTTGGCTCTGCTTTTGAGTCAATTCTTGCCTGTAACCTTTGGTATTTTGTACTTTGTTGCCAATTGTCCATTCTATTTATTAGCATGGAAACGATTCGGCCGTAGCTTTGCTATTAGCAGTGCGATTTCTGGTGCTTTAGTGTCTGTGTTTGCCGATCATTTATACTTAGTTATCTCGCTAGAAGTTCATAACGAGATCTATTGTGCTGTTGCCGGCGGCTTACTAATGGGCTTAGGTATGCTAATCCTATTCCGTCACCGCTCAAGTCTGGGTGGCTTCAACGTACTGTGCTTGTTTATCCAAGACCGCTACGGTATCTCGGTAGGCAAAACACAAATGGGTATTGATGCATGTATTCTGTTTGCATCGTTCTTCTTCGTGTCACCTTGGGTGATTGCCGTTTCTGTATTAGGCACCGCAGTATTGAACATCGTATTGGCAATGAACCACAAACCAACTCGCTACTCGGTGAATTACGCGTCTTAGAGTTCATTACCTGCTCTGTCGTTGCTGGCACTCGATGCTCAAACTTCTCGCAAGTAGACTCGAGGCACGATATTCCAGCCATCACTAAAACAAAAAAGGCTTTGGGAAGCACTCCAAAGCCTTTGTAGAAGCCTAATCTTTTAAGGGGAATCAAAATTAGGCTCATTGAAATGAAACAAGGTTACCCTTCAATCAAAAGAATACGAGTCTCGTAAGGTTGCAAAACTTGATGATGAGACGCCACTAAACTCTCGCTCACTTGATAATTAGACAACAAGCTCTTAGCCTTTGCCATCTCAAAACGTTCAGGTAAAACGCATTCAGCCTCTTCACCATAATAGTTGTTAATGCACAGCAGAGTTTGTCCTTCACTCTCACGAGAGTACGCAAATACCGACGGGTGCTCAGGCAATAGATCTTGATAGCTGCCATCCGTAATCACTGGTACTTGTTTGCGTAACTCAATCAAGCTCTTATAGAAATAAAAAACAGAGTCTTTGTCTTCCAGTGCTTGCTCAGCGTTAATCTCAGAGTAATTATTCGCTACATCAAGCCATGGCTGAGCTTGTGAGAATCCGGCGTAAGGCTCACTATTCCATTGCATTGGTGTACGAGAGTTATCACGAGATTTCTGCGCTAGAATCGCCATCATATCTTGATGAGCCACACCATCACGGTTAACCATGATGTCGTACATATTGGTACTCTCAACATCACGATACTGGCTGATGTCAGTATAGCCAGGGTTGGTCATACCAATCTCTTCACCTTGATAGATATAAGGCGTGCCTTGCATCATGTGCACAGAAGCAGCCAACATCTTGGCCGACTCAACACGATATTGCTGATCATCACCTAAGCGGCTCACCACTCGCGGTTGGTCGTGGTTACACCAAAACAATGCGCCCCAGCCCTTGCCGTTCAAACCCGTTTGCCAATGATTGAAGATCGACTTGAGCTGTAAGAAATCAAACGGCGCATTGGTCCACTTCTCACCATTGGTGTAATCGACCTTAAGGTGGTGGAAGTTAAACACCATCGATAGCTCACTGTTATCAACGTTTGAGTATTGCTGGCAGTGTTCCAACGTGGTTGAAGACATCTCGCCTACGGTCACGCTGCCGTACTTCTGAAATACCGCTTCGCTGATCTCTTTCAGGTATTCGTGTACACGTGGACCATCGGTATAGAAACGACGGCCATCACCGATATCATCATTAGGAAAGTCTTGCTGCTTCGAAATCAGGTTGATCACATCCAAGCGGAAACCATCAACGCCCTTTTCTGCCCAAAAGCTGATAACGTCTTTCACTTCTTCACGTACAACCGGGTTCTCCCAGTTGAGGTCAGCCTGTTCTTTGGCGAATAAGTGTAGGAAGTATTGCCCAGTCGCCTCATCTAGTTCCCACGCATTACCACCGAACTTAGACTGCCAGTTAGTTGGTGCTTGACCATCTACGGGATCTTTCCAAATATAGTAATCGCGGTAAGAGCTGTTTTTGTCGCCCAAAGCAGATTGAAACCATGCATGCTCTGTCGAGGTGTGGTTTACCACGATATCCATCACGATACGAATACCACGTTGGTGCGCTTCAGCCAGCAATAGGTCGAAGTCTTGCATGGTGCCGAATTGCGGGTTAATCGCGTAGTAATCTGAAATATCGTAGCCGTTATCGATCATTGGGGATGCGTAAACTGGGGTTAACCAAATGGCATCCACACCCAAGTGTTTAAGATAATCCAGTTTTGAAATGATCCCTTTGATATCGCCAGTACCTTTACTGCCACTGTCACAAAAGCTCTTTGGGTAGATTTGATAGATGGTTGCGGTTTTCCACCAACTTTCATCATGCTCAGTCATCGCCATCTCTAACACTCACTTACCAGAAAATATAAAATAAAAATCACCATGTGAATCATGGTCGAATAGCCGTTATAACTAAGAGAAAAAGCGATGGCTCACTTTGGAGTCATCGCTTATTAAATGCATTACGCGTTGGCGGTTTCTAGTTCGCCTTTCATCTGTGCTCGTTTATAGAAGAACAGTGTTAACGTGACGGGTAGTACAATCGCCACCAGCATCGCAATTAAGTAAACAGACCAATATTGCGGTTGAATCGATAAGATGCCTGGCAAGCCACCAACACCGATACCATTCGCCATCACTCCTGCACTACCACAGATAGCAGCCGCAGCGGCACTGCCGATCATTGCGCTCAGCATTGGGAATTTGTATTTAAGGTTGATGCCGTACATCGCTGGCTCTGTTACACCTAAGTAAGCAGAGATTGCAGCTGGAACCGAGATATCTCGTTCGCCTTCGCGTTTGCTTAAGATGATGATGCCAACAACCGCTGAAGCTTGTGCAATATTTGATAGCGCAATCAAAGGCCAGATTGGTGTGCCGCCTAAGTCTTGCATCAGTTGCAGATCCACCGCGTTGGTGGTGTGGTGAATACCTGTAATAACCAAAGGTGCGTATAGGAAGCCAAAGACTACTGAACCAAGAATCGCAAAGTCACCCGTCATTGCCGCTTTAGCCGCGAATGCCACGCCATCGCCTAACATACGGCCAAATGGGCCAATGAAAGCGTGCGCTAGAATCACAGACAAAATAATCGATACGAACGGCACGACAACAAGGTACAGGTAAGAAGGAACAATACGCTTAAGGTTGGTCTCGATGAAGGCCAGAGCCACACCCGCTAACATCGCAGGGATCACCTGAGCCTGATAACCAACTTTCTCTATCACGAACAAGCCAAAGTCCCACACTTCAGGTACCGATTTACCTATCATGTATGCGTTCATGAGTTGTGGTGAAACTAAGGTCACACCGAGCGTGATACCCAAAATAGGGGTTCCGCCAAGCTTCTTAACCGTTGCCCAACACACACCAACCGGAAGGAAGAAGAAAATAGCTTCGCCGATCAACCATAAGAAAGAGTGAACCGTTGCCCAGAATTGACTGATTTCAACGAGGGTTTTGCCGTCGAACATGCGAATGTCGCCAATCACATTACGGAAACCAAGAATCAAACCGCCAGTAATGATGGCAGGCAGCAGTGGTACAAAAATTTCGGCTAAATGGGATATACCACGCTCAAGGAAGTTCATATTTTGACGAGCAGCCAACTTCGCCTCATCTTTTGATGATGCATCTTTACCAGTTTGCTCAATCAAAAGTGCGTACACCTCATCAACCTCGGTGCCAATCACGACTTGGAATTGACCTGCGTTAGTAAAGCAGCCTTTTACCAGTTTAAGCTTCTCTAATTCTGCTTTGTTCGCTTGTTCCGTATCGTTCAATACAAAACGCAGTCGAGTTAGACAATGGCTGACACTCGCAATATTCTCTTTGCCACCGACTAACTCGATAAGACGCGCAACGTCTTGCTTCGCTATCTTACTCATACTACCCCACCCTGGTTTCATTCAATTACTCTTCTAAACCATGCAGCTATAACCACTTCGATTTAGATTGATGGGAACATTCCCAATCACGGTTATTATAATGCCCACATGAATGATAAATTAAAATGGGAACAGTCCCATTAATTGAAAGAGATCACACTCTAATTTTAATCTAAGCGGTTCAATTTCGCTTAATTGAGTGGATTATAGAATCGGAGATTGAGTGTGATGAGAGATCTCTGAATTGCCTAAAAGCTGAGAGATCAATAGATTAGCAGCCAGCTTACCTGCAGATTGGTAACCAGGATCAATGCTAAATACTCGTGGGAATAAGAAAGAGAGAAGATCATTGCCACCAACGCCGGTGACGACCACATCTTCACGTTGTAGTTCTTGCAGACGCTTGATTACACCAAGAGCCAGCGTATCACTGGCACAAACGATCGCTTGAGTCGCGGGAGTTAACACCTCATCCACCAGCTGATAAGCACTTTCGTGATGAAGTTGACCAGTACGATAGTTTGCCACTGAACCTGTGTTTTCACACCAATCGAGATAAGCCTTAAGACGCAGTTCACCGGTTGATTTATCACTAGGATCAACCCCGATAAAGCCAACGTCAGAGATCCCTTGATCCGATAAATGCACCAACGCACTATTGATCACCTGTTGGTTATCATAGTTAATCGACGTCACGTTCTCGGTATCCAGAGCAATCACCACCGCTTTGTGTTCCCAAGCTTCGATTGCCGGAATATCGCAGTCAGTAAAACCAAATACAATAATGCCATCAACGTTACGACGCTTTAGAACTTGCAGGTGCTCATTGGCTTTATCTCTATCAAGTTGGCTTTCCATGATCACGACATCGTAATCCGCTCGATACAACTCGGCCAGCATCGTGCTAACGGCTTTGTTTTCAGAGGGAGAGTCCAAACGAGAGATAATCACGCCGATGACTTTTTGGCTGCCACCGCGCATCGATTGCGCAGATTTTGAAGGCGTGTACCCAGATTCTTGAATTACTCTTTCCACCCTTTCACGGGTTTCAGGTTTCACTTTTGGATCATTGGTCAGAACGCGTGATACGGTTGACTTACCAACACCGGACAGCTTTGCAATATCAAGAATAGTGAGTTTTTTGCTCATAAAAAGTCTAACGTTAAAGGGAAGAGAAGAAAAAGTGAGGGTAGATTCCCTCACTTAACTGTTTGTAAATACTAGCAGTTCTTACTATGACTTACTTTTGGCAATTTCGATAGACTACGCGACCAAGTTCTAGACGCGCATTGTCACCTTTCGTGCGCAAAGTGATGCTGTTAATCATCTCTGAAGTGCCATCATCTAAGATGTATTTGGTTCCTGAGCCCGCTGGAACTTGAGTCAGGCGGTATTCATTATCAGGCAAGCGTAGTACCGCTTTTTCATTATCAAGGTAAGACACATCAAACGAGACGTCAGACTCACATTGATAAGTCGCGAATTGATCATTCGATGTTGCGCTATCAGTCTCAGGGGCTGCTGATTTAGAGCACCCAACCAATGCTACTGTACATAGAGATGCTACCAACATAGCTTTCATACTTCGTTCCTCATCTTTATATAGTCAACGACACTTAGCCTATTCACAGGTTCGAACAAACCTAATGTAAGTGCCTAATGATAGGTCCATACCTTAGTGATAAATAAAACGTTTAGCCTTTTAAGAAAGCGGGTACGTCTTTAATGCTATCAAGTACCACGCTAGCCAACGCTTCACCTTTTTCAGTGATGGGTTTACCCGTTCTTACCAAGACTTTAGTGCCAACACCTGCTGCTTCTGCAGCCATCATGTCTTCCGCTTTATCGCCGATCATGACCGAGTTAGCCATATCAATCTTCAGAAAGTCACGAGCAGAAATGAACATACCTGGCTTTGGTTTACGACATTCACAATCTTGCTTGTAGTCACCAATACCGTGTTCAGCGTGGTGCGGGCAGTAATAGATGCCATCAAGCTCAACGCCGTTATCAACAAAGTTCCAATCCATCCACTGCGTTAAAGAAAGAAAACGGTCTTCACTAAACATGCCGCGAGCAATGCCTGACTGGTTAGTCACTAGCACCAATAAATAGCCCATATCTTTAAACGCTTTCGCCGCTTCAAACACACCGTCAATGTATTCAAAGTCATGCTCATCATGTACGTAGCCGTGGTCAACGTTAATCACACCATCACGATCTAAAAAAACAGCAGGTTTAGACAAAATTTTGTTCTCTATCAACTCTCTATTAATCATTAATTATTACACGCTTTATTTGCTTCATCACTATCTATTTAGTTTTGCGTTCGTTAACGAATTGTTTCTAGCTTAGCCATACAATCGACGTTTAGCCGTCTAGACGTAAAAATATCTATTGACTTAGATCATAGAACACCATAGCATCGTCTGTAAATCGAGCGAGCTATCGACATATTATTCTGTTCTACCTGCACGGGTTTCTCTATGATTAAAGTGAATCAAGTCAACAAGGTTTTTTATCAAGGTACTAAAGAAATCAATGCCTTAATTGATATCAACCTCCACATTCCTCAAGGTCAAATCTTTGGAGTCATCGGCTCTTCAGGTGCAGGCAAAAGTACCCTAATCCGCTGTGTAAATATGTTGGAAGCACCGACCTCTGGTGAAGTGATTGTTGACGGTATCGACCTAACAAAACTCAGCAAATCAGAACTTAGCGAAGCGCGCCGTAACATCGGCATGATATTCCAGCACTTCAACCTGCTGTCTTCTCGTACTGTATTTAACAATGTAGCACTGCCTTTAGAACTTGCTGGTAAAGATAAAGCGATTAT
Source organism: Vibrio sp. 10N.261.55.C5 (assembly GCF_041470505.1). Lineage (NCBI taxonomy): Bacteria > Pseudomonadati > Pseudomonadota > Gammaproteobacteria > Vibrionales > Vibrionaceae > Vibrio > Vibrio sp. 10N.261.55.C5. The sequence continues at coordinate 90,522 of NZ_JBFRMS010000031.1, read as the reverse complement.
TGAAGCAAAAGTGAGTGAGTTACTTGAACTCGTTGGCTTAGCGGATAAGCGAGACACCTACCCGGCAAACCTAAGTGGCGGTCAAAAGCAGCGTGTTGCGATTGCTCGTGCACTGGCCTCTGATCCGAAAGTACTGCTGTGTGACGAAGCGACCAGCGCATTGGACCCTGCGACCACTCAATCGATTCTTGAGCTACTGCGTGAAATCAACCGCAAGCTGAACATCACTATCCTGCTTATTACGCACGAGATGGATGTAGTGAAAAGCATTTGTCACGAAGTGGCGATCATTGGCGGTGGTGAATTGGTAGAGAAAGGCACAGTTGGTGACATCTTTGCTCACCCTAAGACTGAACTAGCGCATCAATTCATTCGTTCAACGCTGGATCTGACGATTCCTGAAGATTACCAAGCGCGCTTGCAAGAGACTCGCGTAAACAGCAGCTACCCACTAGTACGCCTTGAGTTTACTGGCGCAACGGTTGATGCTCCGCTGATGACTCAGATTGCACGCAAATTCAATATCGATGTCAGCATTCTAAGTTCTGACCTGGATTACGCCGGCGGCGTGAAGTTCGGCATGATGGTCGCTGAACTGTTCGGTAATGAAGCAGATGATAATGCTGCTATCCAATTCCTACGCGACAACAATGTAAAAGTAGAGGTGCTTGGTTATGTCCTTTAGTTTCAACGAGATTGCTGACTGGATCAGCCTTAACAGTAACCTTCTATTAGGCGCAACAGGCGAAACGCTTTACATGGTTGCTGTTGCAGGCATTGTTGGCTTCGCGGTCGGTATTCCACTAGGCGTGATTCTGCATACGACAAAAAAAGGTGGCCTGTTAGAGAACACCAAAGTAAACAAGATTCTAGGTGCGATTGTGAACGTGGGTCGTTCAGTACCTTTCTTAGTTTTGATGGTTGCGATTATTCCACTGACTAAGATGCTGATTGGTACCTTCATCGGTACAACAGCAGCGATTGTTCCACTGACGATTGGCGCTATCCCATTCGTGGCTCGACTTATCGAAAGTGCACTACTTGAAGTACCAACAGGTCTAGTGGAAGCGGCCCAATCAATGGGCGCAACACCAACACAAATCATCAATAAGGTTCTGCTTCCAGAAGCACTACCGACTATCATCAACTCAGTAACGATTACGCTAGTGACTCTGGTGAGCTACTCAGCAATGGCCGGTACTGTAGGCGGTGGTGGCCTAGGTGATGTCGCGATTCGTTACGGATTCCACCGCTACGATGTGACCATCATGGCTGTGACAGTAGTGATGTTGATTGTGCTGGTACAAATTATTCAATCAATCGGTGATTCATTAGTTCGCCGCGTTGACCACAGATAAAGACTCACACATAAAGATTAGAGTCGTCTGAACCTAATTAAATAGATTTATTAAAAGGAGATTATTATGAAATTTAACCTTAAAGGTTTACTAACTATCGCAGCAGCAGCTTCAGCGCTAGTTCTAGCAGGTTGTGGTGATAAAGAAGTGGATACTTCTAAAGTAAAAGTTGGCGTAATGGCAGGTGCAGAAGCTCAAGTTGCTGAAGTGGCAGCTAAAGTAGCGAAAGAGAAATACGGCCTAGATGTTGAGCTAGTAACGTTCACAGATTACGTAACACCAAACGCAGCTCTAGATGATGGTTCTATCGACATCAACGCATTCCAACACGCACCGTACCTAGATCAGCAAGTGGCTGACCGTGGCTATAAGCTAACTATCGCTGGTAACACGTTTGTTTACCCAATTGCGGGTTACTCTAAAGAAGTGAAATCAGTAGACGAAATCCAAGACGGTGCTCGTATTGCTGTACCAAACGACCCTACAAACCTAGGTCGCTCTCTACTTCTTCTTGAGCAACAAGGTCTTCTTGAACTTCGTGAAGGCGCAGGTCTTCTAGCAACCGTTCGTGACATCGTGGGTAACCCTAAGAACCTAACGATTGTTGAACTAGACGCAGCTCAACTGCCACGTTCTCTTGATGATGTTGCTCTATCTATCATCAACACAACTTACGCGAGCTCTATCAACCTGACTCCACAAAAAGATGGCGTATTCGTTGAAGACAAAGATTCTCCTTACGTAAACCTAATCGTTTCTCGTGAAGACAACCTAAACGCTGAAAACGTACAAAACTTCGTTAAAGCTTACCAAACTGAAGAAGTGTACAACGCAGCTTCTGACATCTTCCAAGGTGGCGTCGTTAAAGGTTGGTAATCAACTAAACGACAGCACTGTATAGATACCCGAAGGGGCTGACATAACGTCAGCCCCTTTTTTAATGATAAAGATTTGCTAGAAAGTAAAGCATCTCAGATTTAAGCGAAACAAAGTCGATTACTTCAGGTGATCCCAAGAGATGTTTGACACCAATCGGCAGTCATCACACTTGAAATAGAAAATATCGTGGATAGGCGCATCTAGCAGCCATTCACCACCACATTGCGGGCATTTGCGCTCTTTTTCATCTTTCAGGCTGATCCCACCGACACGGTATAAGTAGTAGTAGGTTGGAACCTTAGTCAGATACTCAATGCGCCCTCTTAGACCCCAACCGCGTTTAAACAGCACACTCTTCGTGTCACTGATCTCGGTTAGCGTTGCATGTTCCGCGCGACAACCACCACCCATTTGTACTTCATCACAGGCTTGCCATTCGGTCTGCCATTTCAACACGGCTTTATGGTCGCCATTGAAGGTAGGTGGATTGCGATACAAAGGGATTGGTAGCAAGCTATCGCCACTACGCAGCGGTGAACAGGTGTGCACGAATGTCGTGTATAACACCTGCCAGCTTGGTGTTTCATCTTCTGCCACTTCTTCTGAGTTCAGATCTCGACCTAGCAAACGCATTTTAGGCGCTAGTAGGCTCGCGTTAGACAAGCGATCAAAACACACTTTCACAAAGTCTGAGTGATTCCGCGGGTGCAAGCTATCTTGCTCCGGGCACACAACGCGAACATAAAACTCACCGTCGCCCATCACGATAGGAAACTCACGACCTAACACTTGTCCGTTATAACGAAGTGCATCCATTAAGCCATTAACCGCCTTGTCGACAGCGCTTACCGTTGTGTTATCAAAACACTCAAATTGAAGTTCTAGTACGTACATCTATTTATACCGCTGGTTGTAGCTTTTCTAAAAATTCTGCCAATGTCTCGGCGAGCACATCACGATTTTTGGTACCTAAGCGCTCCAAAATCACGTTACCCGTTAGGTTACAGATAGAGATAACATCCAGCTCAGCATCGGTCGCGGCAATGAAAACCGTTGGTTTTAGCTTCAAGCGACGCTGAGTTACTAGGTGACCCAAAATGTTTTCTTGTAGGCATTCGAAGTCTTCATCACTCCAAATCTGTAACAGAGTCAATTCGTTACCATCGAAAGTTGCGTTCATATCTGCGCTGAATTGTGCGCCGTAGAAAGTTTTGATGTCTTCATGCAGAGTCAACTCAATACCGGTTTCAACGTTGGTGAAATCCGCGAATTGCTCACGTGGATAGTGCTTCCACAACACGGCATCGCCACTCTTTTCTTCTACGCATGGCGATACGATGTCCACCAACTCCTCATTACGAGGTAAGCTTTGGTGTTTCTGCTGCCACGCGTCAACGTATCGCTGACTAAAAGAAAGTAGTGCGTCTTGAGCACGTTGAGTCATGAAAATCTCCTAAACACAAAATAATAAATAGAATCCGAGCCCTTTCCGCGCCGATTAAGCGATGACTTAATGACAGGGTAAGGGGGATTCAGTAAAATCGACCCCATTCTAATCGAATTTGAAACGAAAGTATGAGCAAATATTCTGACGCAAAAGAGCTAGCGGGTTTAACCCTTGGCCAAAAAACTGAGTACTCTAACCAATACGATGCAAGTTTATTGCAACCAGTGCCTCGTAGCCTTAATCGCGATGATCTTGCGCTAAACGGCGAGCTGCCTTTTGTTGGTCATGATATTTGGACGATGTACGAGCTTTCGTGGCTAAACACCAATGGTCTACCACAAGTGGCTGTCGGTGAAGTTTTCATCCCAGCAACCAGCCCAAATTTAATTGAATCAAAATCTTTCAAGCTGTACCTGAACAGCTACAACCAGACTCAATTTGAAAACTGGGATCAAGTAACCGAGCGCCTGACCCAAGATTTGTCGGCATGTGCAGGCGAAACGGTGATTGTGAATGTAAACTCAGTAACCGACTACACTAACCAACCTATCGTGACGATGGAAGGTGACTGTATCGACAACCAAGACATCCAAATCACTAGCTACGACTTTGAAGCGTCGCTGCTTGAAGGCGCTGCTGGCGAACAAGACGTTGAAGAAACACTGCACAGCCACCTATTGAAGTCGAACTGTTTGATCACCAATCAACCGGATTGGGGCAGCGTTGAGATCGCATATTCTGGTAAGCAAATTGACCGTGAAGCTCTGCTACGCTATTTAGTTTCTTTCCGTGAGCACAATGAATTCCACGAACAATGTGTTGAGCGTATCTTCACTGACATCATGAAATACTGTGCACCTTCGAAGCTAACTGTGTTCGCACGTTACACACGTCGTGGTGGTCTGGATATCAACCCATACCGTTCAACAGAGCAAGATAGACCAAGCCACAATAAGCGTATGGCTCGCCAATAATCAGGCGAGAACCACCCACACTTATTTGAACCTACCAAATCTTTAAAGGGACATTGAAATGCGTTGGTTATACGTTGTTAGTCTATTTATTTTAAGCTTAAGCACATCGGTCAATGCGTCGGTTTATTCGTCGGCGCTACTCAATGAAGCCAATAATTTGGTTGAGATCGAGCCGAGCCAAGCAAAACAAATGGCCAACAGCTACCTAACGCTGCGTGTCCTTTCTGATCAACGCGAGAAAAGCCCTTCAGCTATTTCTCGCGAAGAGACAGACTCCTCGATTCGAACACCAAACAGCAGTATCGATGCGTATAAGATCTTAGCCAAAGCGGAATACAACCTTGGCAATATGCGTATTGCGATTCAGCACATCGACAAAGCCTCCGAGCTAGCGCAAACCTATAAGCTTGATTACCTAAAAATAGATCTTCAGATCCTAAAAGTTCGCTTACTTTGGCTGAGTGATAGAAAATCAGCCAAAGCAAAATCAGAGCTCACTAACATTGAAACAAATCTAGAGTCGGTGAATAAAACCTTACGCTTAACGGAAGGCATTACCTATCGCTTGATCATGTTGAAAGCCGACATCGCCTCTTACGACAACAAGATCGATGAAGCCGAAAAGTTCTATCAAGAAGCCAAAACCTATCTCGATCAACGTTACTCTGAAAAAGTCACCATCGACTACCATATCTCCGTCGGCGAGTTTTATCTGACTCACAAAGAGTACAACCACGCGTTATCCGAGTTGTTGTATGGCTACTGGAAATCAGTAGAGGGCAATCTAAGTTCACGTTTGGCCAAGGTCAACCGCCTACTTGCGCAGCTTTTCTTTGAGCGCCAAGTGTTGGATAAAGCGTTAGAACACCTATCTCAAGCCGCTGATTTCTATGACAACTTTGAAAACTCGCCTGTCTTAGCACAAGTGCTTAAGAAAATGGGGGATGTGTACTTCTATCAAGGGAAATATAACCTTGCCTTGGTACACTTCTTCAACGTTCTTGATCACGAAAGCACTGACCGAGATATCCACCAAGTCATTGATATCCGACTAAGTCTATCGGCGACCTACTTACGCCTTTATAACTACCCTCTAGCAGAACAGTACCTAACCCGTGCCCTTGAGCTGCTGGAATATACCGACATTCCAAAGCTGGAAGGCCGTGCTGCACTGTTATCTGCAGGGTTAGCGTATCACCTACAAGAAAGCGAAGACGTGATAAAGCATGCGACACGTGCACTTGAGATCTCACGCCAGATAGAGAACATGCGCCTTTCACAACGCTCGTACTACTTACTTTCTTTGGGTTATGAACAGGCAGGTCGTCCACAGCAAGCATTGGCAAACCTCAAGCAATACAACAGCCTTGTCTCTCTAGAGCAGCAAAAACTCAACCGTGTTGGCGAAGACGCGTTCCGTCAACAGAAAGAATTTGCCGAACAAACCCTGCACTACGCAGGCCAAGCGCAAGAGCTAGAGCAATACAAACTGGAGCATCGTAAGTTCCAAAAAATATCGTTCGCCCTATTCCTGTTCAGCATTGTCTTGTTCTTCTTTGTTCTGCGCCGTGGCTATCTCATTCAAACCTTAGCCAAAGAAGTGGACTCACTGCGCACCGACCTATTTACGCACTCACGTTCAAAGCTTCCGAACTTAAGAATGCTCAATGCGAAGCTCTCTAACTCGCTGGAACAAACCAGCCAGACCTTCGAACAGTGGCAACTTGGCGAATTGATTCATGAGCCACTCAACGACCGCTTACGCTTCGTGATGATTGATTTACCGTTCTTACGCAATATGTACACGCAGAACGGTTACAAAGCCGGTCTAGAACTGGAAGACGCTTTCGGTGAATTCCTAAAATCTAAGCTTGAAGGCCCAGCTCGTGTCTACCACTTCTCGGATGCGAACCTGCTTTATATCGAGCCAAACGCGGACCGTGATTTGTCGCCTGAGGACATGTTCAGAAAGATTCAGTCTTGGGTGAATGACTTCGAAACAGAGCGAAACATCAACCGAACGGTCCGTATGGGCATCGCTGACTACCCATTCTTGCCACGCGCTTACACCGCAATTAACGATCAAGAGCTGCTCGACGTATTGTTGATGTCGACCAATCTCGCCCGTGAGATCAGTCTCAAAGAGCGCAGTAGCCAATGGGTCTATCTAAAAGCTATCGATAATGCACCAGCAGCGAGCCTTGCAACTGGTAACATAAGAGAAGCGTGTAAACATGCGATTAATCAAGGGTTAATAAAAATACAATCCTCGTACCAGAATGAGGACAACATCAAAAAAATGCTAAAAGATGACTGATTTGCGAGCGGTTAAGAGCAGCAAGTCGTGACCTTATTTTTAGTTTTGTTATTATCGATGTAACGGAATTTCATCAAAATGATCGAGATCGGTCTACGCGGCGCTAATAAATACATCTATGGGCATTCTTGAAAAAGACATTCAGGCGCAACTCCACCAGCTGAAATCTCAGTTGGAGCAGGTCCGTTTGACGCAAAGAGACACCTCGTTCAAGTTTATTAGAGAACAGAAAGTTCTAAAGCGTATCGTCACGTCTTTAAGTGATGCATGTGTTGGTAGTAACAGCCATTTAGATGAAAACCTCATTGCCCTTAGGGAAGAGCTAGAAAAGCAAAAAGACATTAGCTCAATGATCCCAAAACTGGCAGTATTAGAAAGGATGCTTAAGCAGAAAACGTTGGCTATGGATAAACAGAACGGGTATCTGGACGATAGCATTAAGCACAGTGGGGAAACGCTGCAGCGCATAACTGGCCTTCCAGCACAGCTCAAACGCGACCTACGAAACTTACTTAGCTTCTCCGAATGCAATGGCAGTCAGAAAGTCGACCACGCCATGAAACTTCTCGGTATTTATGAGCGTGCCATAAAGATTATGGCGAATAACTCACGCACCCATTTTGCTGACGCTGCGCACTCTCCGGAACAAGAGCTCCTTTCCGACCTATCAAACGAACTACAACATCTGATCACTGAACTCGACTTCGAGGGTGAATCGGGTGATCTGCTTACCGATATTCGAGCGAAGCTGCTGCTTGGTGTTTCCACACAAAACCTACTTGAGCTAACACTTCAGATCCTCAAACTGGTTATTGAAGGCACCAACCTAGAACGTAAGAAGTCTGAACAATTCATCGATCAGCTTAACTCTTCTCTAGCGTCCAGCATCAAAACGGCAGACCAAAATGCAGACCAGAGCCAGAGCTACTTTGAGCACCGCCAAGGTCTAAACTCTGAGTTAAATGAACTAGTCACTAGAAGCCAAAGCTCGGTAGATAAAGCGAAGGATATTGATAGTTTAAAGCTGTCGATTAATCCGCTACTCAGTGAAATCGCCTCTCTTTCGGAAAGGCTAAACCACGCGGAGCAGAAAGAACAAGCTCTGATAGAGAGAATGAGTTACGGAAAGACTCAGTTAGATTCACTCTATGAAGTGACCCAAGATTACCGTAAGCGTTTGGAAGATCAGGCTCAGCGTATGCTGCTTGATCCTCTAACCAAGGTTTACAATCGGACTGCCTTTACTGATCGCTTAGAGCTTGAGTATCGCCGCTGGATCCGCGCGCAACATTCGCTACGCGTAGTACTGCTCGACATCGACAACTTCAAAGCAATTAACGATAGCTTTGGTTATACCGCGGGCGACAAAGCGCTCAAGATCATCGCAAGAACCATCACCAAAGAAGCCGGCACCACTGATACTGTGGCTCGCTTTTCAGGTGAAGAGTTTGTCTTACTGCTACCAGAGCAAACCGATGAATATTGCCATCAGGTGATTCAAAACATTCAAACTCAAGTAAGCCGCTTACCCTTTAAGTTCCGTGACCAACAAATCACGATTACTTTATGCGCGGCAAGTACTCAGTTTAAAGAGTCAGATACACCAGAAGAAGTGCTAGAACGACTCAATACAACGCTAAATAAAGCAAAACAACGCGGTAACAACCAACTTGTTTGGCACTAGGCCAGCCCTAGATTTAATTTATTTCATTTTTTCAAATACTTATCACATACCATTTCCCTCAATGTTTGCTAAGCTAATGATTAACATTCGCTTAACAAGCATTCTTGACAAGCAACGCTGTCGTATCCGTTTCGTCTGGTTAACTCTCTCCTACCTTTAACCAAACACTTTCAACGTTTGCTTCTCACTCTCGAGCCAGAGGGTCACTTCAACGTCCCCTGCTCTTTTCAACAAGGAGGCACTATGATCACTCATATCAGCCCTGCCGGTAGCATGGATTTACTCTCTCAACTTGAGGTTGAGCGTCTTAAGAAAACCGCGTCTAGTGATCTGTACCAACTGTATCGTAACTGTACGTTAGCGGTCCTGAACTCGGGTAGCCATACCGACAACTCCAAAGAGTTGCTCGACAAATATCTGTCGTTCGATGTCGAAGTCGTTCGCCGTGAGCGTGGTATTAAGCTCGAACTAAGCAACCCACCAGAGCATGCCTTTGTCGATGGTGAAATCATCAAGGGTATTCAAGAGCATCTATTTTCAGTGCTGCGTGACATTGTTTACGTCAACATGCACTTAGCCGATAACCAAAGGCTCAACCTGACTAATGCCACTCACATTACTAACCTTGTGTTTGGTATCTTGAGAAATGCAGGTGCGTTGACGCCAGGCATCGAGCCTAACCTGATTGTATGTTGGGGTGGTCACTCTATTAATGCCAGCGAATACCAATACACTCGTGAAGTCGGTAATGAGCTCGGCCTCCGTGAACTGAATATCTGTACCGGTTGTGGACCGGGTGCAATGGAAGGCCCAATGAAAGGGGCTGCCATTGGTCACGCGAAGCAGCGTTACACCGATCATCGTTATCTTGGGCTTACCGAGCCTTCAATCATTGCCGCTGAGCCACCAAACCCGATAGTAAACGAACTGGTGATCATGCCAGATATCGAGAAGCGTCTTGAGGCATTCGTTCGTATGGCGCATGGCATCATCATTTTCCCAGGCGGCCCAGGCACGGCCGAAGAGCTGCTGTACATCTTAGGGATCATGATGCACCCGAATAACGCCGAGCAGCCAATGCCGATTGTCCTAACTGGCTCGAAAGAGAGTGAAGCGTATTTCCGCTCGATCGATAAGTTCATTGGTGAAACTCTAGGGCCTGATGCACAGAAACATTACGAGATCGTGATTGATGACCCAGCACGCGCTGCGAAAATCATGAAACAAGCGATGCCAGATGTGCGCTCTCACCGTAAAGAGACTGGCGATGCCTACAGCTACAACTGGTCACTGCATATTGAGCCTGAGTTCCAACTGCCATTCGACCCAACACACGAATCTATGGCGGCGCTTGATCTTCACATGGACCAAAAAACAGAAAGCCTAGCCGCTAATTTACGTAAAGCGTTCTCAGGCATTGTGGCTGGTAACGTCAAAGCAGAGGGTATTCTGGAGATCGAGAAGCACGGCCCATTCCTAATTGATGGCGACAAAGAGCTAATGACCAAGATGGACCAACTGCTGAATGACTTTGTTGAGCAACATCGAATGAAGTTACCGGGAGGGACCGACTACGTGCCTTGCTATAAAATCGCCTCACGTGATTAAGGCGTTTACGTTACCAACGTTTCAACTCACCAAGTGATACGTTACTATAAGGGGCTAGCAGCCCCTTTTTTATTGCCTATTTAGTGGAAACTTATGTCTATCCATCTTGTTATTATCGATGCCTTAAACCTCATCCGACGCGTGCACTCTGTTCAGCCGGATCCAACCGATATAGCAAGAACCATTACCACCACAATTCGCACTCTCAATAAGATTCTGAATGAATCAAAGCCCACCCACATCATCGCGGTATTTGATCACCATTTACAAGACCGTGGCTGGCGCGCAGATGTGCTTCCTGCTTATAAGCAGAATCGTAAACCGATGCCAGAACCATTGATGAAAGGCCTTGATGCTATTCAACAAGCTTGGTGGGAGTTAGGCATTGATTCACTGCTGTCTGATGGCGATGAAGCGGATGATCTCGTCGCAACACTGGCAAAGAAAGTGGCTGACCACGGAGAAACCGTCACCATCGTCTCGACGGATAAGGGCTACTGCCAACTGTTGTCACCAACGCTTCAGATCCGAGATTACTTCCAGCACCGCTGGTTAGATAAACCCTTTATCGAAGCTGAGTTTGGCGTTAAACCTGAACAACTGGCGGATTACTGGGGATTAACGGGCGTAAGCTCAAGCCAAGTACCGGGCATCCCAGGTATCGGGCCAAAAGCAGCCAAAGAGATATTGACCACTTACCCAGATATCGAAGCGGCCTATCAAGCAGAAGATCTGCCGAAAAAATATCGTAAGAAGTTCGACGAACACATCGAATCCGCTCGTGTATGTAAGCAAGTATCGGCACTCAAAACCGATATTGATTTAGGGTTCAACCTGCAAGATATTCGTTACGAAGCAAACGCTTAAGTCGCTGTGACTCGATAATATTGATACAAAAAAACGCTCCTAACAAGGAGCGTTTTTTTATGTTCATTAACCGCGTATTAGTGCGGTGAGATGTTTGAAAGCGCCTGAATATGAACCGTGATCTCTTCGCGATCGTGGTAAAGGTGCTTAGCCTGCATCTTGAACTTCACTTTGTTCTCAATCAGGAACACTTTTAGGTTCTCGATATCTTGCAGTACTTCATCGTAACGGCCTTTCATAGGCAGTTTAAGGTTGAACAGTGCTTCTTTCGCCCAGCCTTTGATGATCCACTCACCCATAAGGTGAGCAACACGAGCTGGCTTCTCAACCATGTCACAGATAATCCAAGTTACGTTCTTACGGTCTGGTTCAAACTTAAAGCCATCCACCATGTGGTGCTTAATTTGACCTGTTTCCATTAGGCTGTCTGCCATCATGCCGTTATCAACACAGTGAACGAACATCGAGCGCTTAACCAATTGGTAAGTCCAACCACCTGGACATGCACCTAAATCAACACCCCACATACCTGGAGCCAAACGCTCGTCCCACTCATCACGAGGGATGAATACGTGGAATGCTTCTTCTAGCTTCAATGTAGAACGGCTTGGCGCATCTGATGGGAACTTCAGACGAGGGATACCCATAAAGAACTGGGAGTTGTTCGTTGGGTAAGAGTAACCAACAAAACAGTGGCCCGGAGCGATGAAGCATAAATGAAGCACTGGCTTCTTAGCGTTATCTTTCGCTGTCATCAGGCCTTTACCACGCATCGCTTGACGCATCGGCACGGTAAATTTACGGCAGAACTTCAAAAGCTCTTTTGCTTCGTTAGTATCTGGCGTTTCAATACGGATATCACCACAACGAGGGAAACCTTCTTCCTCAGAAAGCGCCTCAAGAATTGGAGAAATACGGTCATCGGTTGGCAGGTCTTTAATTTCAACAGCCACTGCCAACATTTGACGAGCAAAGATCAGTGATTGGAAATCGATCTCTTTGATCAACTTGTCCGCTTCACCTGCTTGGTAACATTCAAACAATACAAAACCTGTATTGTTCTTTAGGCGAGGAAAACCAAACACTTCCAGTTGTGTTGCCTTGTCTTGAATTTCGCCAGCACATTCTTTTTCAAAACCAGAGCGACAATAAAGTAGTACGTGTTTCACTGAGTTACCTCTTTTATATTCAAAGCAGCGAAGGAGAAGACTCCCCAACCAATGATAAATAGTAGACCACCAAACGGAGTGATAGGGCCAAACCATTTTATTCCTGTCAGTGCCAAGCCATAAAGGCTGCCACTAAAACAAAGGATGCCGATGATAAAGCAAATTGCCGCAATGAAAAAATATTTTTGTGATTTAGCGCCAAGTTTCATCTGCAGCAGAGCGCCACACGCCAATATCGCTAGAGTATGGATAAATTGGTACTGAACACCCGTCTCAAACACGCCTAGCAGATATTCAGACAAGATAGCTTTCAAACCGTGAGCTGCAAAGGCGCCAAGCATCACAGCAACCGCACCAGAGATGCCAGCAAACGTGAGTAAATACTTACTTCTCATTGAGTACCTCTTTGATAAACGCTGATAACTTCTCAACGGTTAACGCAATATTCTGCTGCTCGGTGTAACCAGAACTCTTACGAGGTTTAAAGCTGTGGTCGCCATCGGGAATAAATTCAACACGAATAGAATCAGACAGATCAAAATCAGCAAACTCTTCACGCTTACCAAAGGTATCGCGCTCACCTTGTAAAATGAGGCATGGCTTTGCTAACTCAGCCAGATGCTCACCTTTGTATTTCTCGGGTTTACCTGGTGGGTGGAAAGGAAAGCCTAAACACGCCATTGCGGCCACCTTATCAAGTTCAGACAAATGGCTCGCCATACGCCCTCCCATCGACTTACCACCAATCACAAGCTTATCGGCATCAACCTGCTCAATAATCTCTTGATAGGCTTCAAGTAGCTTAGGCGCTCTGTCAGGTGGACGACGCTTACCATCTTCAGCACGTTTAATCATGTAAGGGAAGTTGAAACGAATCACTCGTATCCCTTTAAAGGCTAACCCTTTGGCTACCGACTGCATGAACTCATGCTCCATGCCTGCGCCAGCACCATGGGCAAAGATAAAGGTGATGGGATTGTCTTCACCATCAATGATGACGTTATTCATCGAGTAAGTCCTCTTGTTCACTTTGCGCTTTCGCTAGCATCCAGTCGCGGAAGGTAGCAATACGACCCATGTCGGCTTGTTTCTCATGACAAACCACATAGAAGGCGTTCTTACTCACCAACACTTCATCAAAAGGCGCAATCAAACGACCCGCTTCGATTTCAGGCTGCGCCAACACGTTGTTACCCAGAGCAATGCCCTGGCCGTGAGCCGCTGCCTGCAGCACCATGGTTGAGTGACTGAAGATAGGGCCGTGATTAACGTTTACCCCATCGATGCCATTTTGCTTAGCGAACTGTTTCCAATCCTTTCGAGAAGTATCATGCAATAGCGTATGACATGCTAAATCACTGAGAGATTCTAATGGTTTTACTCCTAGCAGCACGGAAGGTGAGCAAAGAGGGATCAAGTATTCTTGGTAAAGCTTATCGGCTCTAAGCCCCGACCAATTACCTCGGCCATAATAGATAGCGACGTCTACATCATCGGTTAGCGAGCCTTCATCCATATCAACGGCTTTGATTCTTACATCAATATCAGGCTCTTGCTGATTAAAGTCAGCGAGCCTTGGTACCAACCATTGAATAGCAAAACTCGGCGGTAAACTGATGGTCAATGCGCCCTTCTCACTTCGCTCCAGCACTTTGTCTGTCGCTTCTGCTAGTGATGTGAAAATATCTTTGATATCTAAGAAGTAGCTTTGACCTTCTTCAGTTAGCAGCAAAGAGCGGTTTCTTCGGCGAAACAGCTTCAAAGATAAGAATTCTTCAAGCGCTTTGATCTGATGACTGACTGCCGCTTGAGTAACAAACAACTCTTCTGCAGCACGCGTAAAACTCAAGTGTCGAGCTGCAGCTTCAAACACTCTTAGCGAGTTTAATGGGGGTAATCGACGAGACATAGTTACTCTCTAAATAAGCATTAGTTTTTTTTATCTGAAACATTATAATTTGTCCATTGCCTAGCAGCCAGAGAAATTCTATATTTCATCCCGCAGCAGCTAGCCTGAACGGCTTGATTCTCTCTAGAATCAATTGGCTTAGCTCCTGCGATGTTGTGTTTGCAAACTCGTTCTTTTCGAGTTGGGTAGAGTTCTACCAAATGTTTTGTTGCAGTTTATACTGAAACGAGGCATGTACTTCCTGTATTTATTTTGACCTGTCTGTCAAATTTGTTTACACCGCCTTATGGGCGGTGTTTTTTTATGTGCAAAGAAATGTAACAACAAGTTTATCAATAGCTGTGCTAATTAATCTTTATTATTTTTCATCGCCAATCACAGAATCAGACACCCACTCAAATAATCAACTGAACACATACAAATAGCACCATTGAGTTGCACTAAAAAGTAACAGAATACTTCAAGATACTCACACTTCTTCGGTACTTATAAACCCGTTTAGAACACACTCTTTCTATCAATCAAAAATTTCAAAGCTGAGCATGACGATAGCACGCCCAAACTCACGCCTCTGTCTGACTACTGTAAATCATTCACAATAGAAAATAAAAAAGCCGCTTACTTTTCAGTAAACGGCTTTGCAAAATTATTAACGGTTGGTCAACACACCACTATGGGCGGTAAACCTTAACGTTGTGGAAGCCTTGCTCTTGCAAGTAAAGCGCTTGCAGACGACTCATGACACCACGGTCACAGTACAACAAGTACTCTTTCGATTGGTCTAGGTCACCAAACTGAGTGGAAAGCTTGAAGAACGGGATGTGTTTGATTTCAACACCATCGATCTCTAGCGGGCTTTCATCTTCTTCGTCTGGGCTACGGATATCAAGAACGACAGCGTGCTCAGCAACGGCTTGAACTTGCTCCACTTCTGGTGCCTGTTCTTGGCTCTCTTTCTCGATATCACGAATATCCATAACACGAGCATTCTCGATCACTTGCTCTAGCACTTCGAAGTTAAACTTAGCTTCTTCCGCTTCTAGTTTGCCTTTCTTCGCTTTCACGGTTGGCTTCTTAGAGATAACACCACAATACTCAGGCATTACTTTAGCGAAGTCTTCAGTACCAATCTTGCGAGACAGGTCGATGATATCTTCTTTGTCCCAGTTGATCAGTGGACGAAGGATCAAAGTGTCCGTCACGTTGTCGATATGACGCAGGTTAGTTAGCGTTTGGCTAGAAACCTGACCAAGAGCTTCACCCGTTACTAGTGCTTCGATACCGAAACGCTCTGCAACCATACCACCAGCACGCATGAACATACGCTTAAGAACAACGCCCATTTGGCCGTCTTCTACGTTCTCAAGGATTTCAGCAACCACAGGTTCAAAGTCTACAGAAATGAACTTCACCTTTGCAGATGAGCCGTATTTATTCCATAGGTAGTGAGCCACTTGTTTAACACCAATCTCGTGCGCTGGGCCACCAAGGTTGAAGAAACAGTAGTGAACCTTAGAGCCGCGTTTGATGTGCAGGTAGCTTGAAACACCAGAATCAAAGCCGCCAGAGATCAAGCTCAGTAGATCTTCTTGAGTACCAAGAGGGAAGCCACCGAGGCCTTTGTGACGAGCTAGAACTTGGTTTAGCTTGTCGTTAGCCACTTCAACCTTAACGGTTACATCAGGGTTCTTAAGTCGAACTTTCGCTGACTCAACTGCTTGGTTTAGACCGCCGCCTACGTAGCGCTCAAGTTCAATAGAGGTAAAGTCATGCTTACCACGACGCTTAGCACGTACAGAGAAAGTCTTGCCTTCAATGTCAGCACGGCTGCGTTCTAGTACTTGCTCGTAAATATCGTGCAAGTCTTTGAATTCAGACTGTTGAACTTCAAGAGAGTGGTGAATACCTGGAGTGTGAGTCAGAGCCTCTAACACTTCTGCGTAGTACTGGTCACTCTCAGACGTCACTTCAATATGATCGCGACGGTTGAATACCGCAACACTTTCACAGCGACGTTGAATAACGTTACGAATGTTGCACTCTAGAATCCTTGTGAAGCGCTTACGCACCGATTCACTTTTTACAAAAATTTCCGGATGGGGCTTAACAATAAATTTCATAGTACTTTCACAACATTAATGTTCAAAATTTTGAAAACGCTCATCGCCAAGTAAATTAGAGAATTTACACAGCACTTGAAGCAAGAATAGATCATATCTAA
Organism: Vibrio sp. 10N.261.55.C5; assembly: GCF_041470505.1. NCBI lineage: Bacteria > Pseudomonadati > Pseudomonadota > Gammaproteobacteria > Vibrionales > Vibrionaceae > Vibrio > Vibrio sp. 10N.261.55.C5. The sequence continues at coordinate 74,089 of NZ_JBFRMS010000031.1, read as the reverse complement.
ATCTAAGGGCGCGAATTATACATGAGAAAGTGAAGCAAGGAAAAGAGTGCTTGCTGTAACACCATCATTAAACCGCTTGTTATTAACAGTAGCAGGTTTCGAAACGACATAAATGCCGCAGAGAGAACCATTGAAGACCAGCAAACAAAAAGCCCAACCTCATTATAAGGTTGGGCTTTCGATGCTATCTGCATGCTACCGTGTGTACACGTATCGGCTATTCATTAATAACAGGCACTTCGTCACTGTAAAGCGGCTCGCCCTGCATGATGCTGATTTCAACGCGGCGGTTGAGGCTACGTTGCCATTCAGTATCGTTCGGCTCGACTGGCTCGGTATCCGCCATGCCGCGTACTCTCAAGCGTTGATGAGAGAAACCACGCACCTTTTCCATCTCTTGAGCAACAGACACTGCTCGCTGTGATGACAAGTCCCAATTAGATCGATAAAGCTCGGAATCAAGACGTTGATTATCGGTGTGCCCTGAGATTCGAACGATACCCGGAACATCTTTCACCAACTCAGCAACCTGTCTCACCAAAGGTCGGAACTTAGGCTGTAGGAAAGCAGAACCCGATGGGAATGCACCCTTCTCACGAATTCGAATCACAATCTGCTGGCCAAGGTTTTCAACTTCAATCGCGCCTTGGTCTATCTCTCGCTCCAACGCCTTCTTGATGCTTTCCATCAAGGTTTCCATCTCTTGCGATTGAGCTTCAGCTTGTTGTTGCTGTTGGTCTGACTCAGAGTTTTGATTGTCGTGAGTCGAAACCTCTGGCGACTTGCCTCCGGTCATCTTGCCTTGATCACGCATGGTACCGCCAGCACGCTCAGATTCACCTTCATGAAACTCAAGCGTTTGCTGCGTAATATCAATCGTCTGCTGCATGATCACATCAATCGGTGTCGGCTCTGGACGACCAGGTCGAAACTCTTGTGCAATGATGCTGGTGCCTTTAGGAATGTCTTTCACTTCCAAGCGGTTTTGTACACCAAACGCAAATTTCATCGAGCCAGCGATCTGTTTGAACTTCAGTACGTCCATCTCAGAGAATGAGAGCAGCAGTACGAAGAAACACATCAGCAGTGACATCAAGTCAGCAAATGTCCCCATCCATTGAGGCAATCCCGGAGGAGGACATTTACATGGATTTTCTTCATCCATCTTCAACTCCTCTTACGCAGGTTCACCATCAATCGTACGCTTACCTTCGTTTAGGTAGCTCTTCAGGTAACCATCGATTACTCGTGGGTTCTGACCATCTTGAATCGCGAGTACGCCATCCATAACCAAACGACGGTTGAGTGTCTCTTGGTCACGACGCAGCGCAAGCTTGTCGGCAATTGGGAAGAACACCATGTTCGAAAGAATCGCACCATATAGGGTGGTTAAAAGTGCCACCGCCATCGCAGGGCCGATCGCTTTTGGATCATCCATGTTAGAAAGCATGGCAACCAAGCCAACCAAGGTACCAATCATACCCATCGCGGGTGCTACATCACCAAATGCAGAGAACACCTTCGCGCCCTGCTCATGACGCTCTGTGGTTAATGCGATGTCTTTTTGCAGTGCAGCACGAACTACATCTCCATCATGGCCATCCACCAAAAGATCGATGCCCTTTTGCATGAAACTGTTGTTAATTTCCATCTCTTCCAGTGCTAAAAAACCACCTTTACGAGCCGCATCAGCCATCTCTACAACTTTCGCAATAAGATCTTCAGGCTCATCCGCTTTAAACATAAAAGCTTTGCCTGCGATTTTAGTCGCACCAAAGAACTGTCCCATGGTGAACTTCATTAGAACAACAAAGGTTGAGCCCCCAACTACGATCAAAATGGATGTCGTGTCATAGAACATCCCGAGGCTTCCACCTAGGATCATTGCCATAATTACAAAGGCAAATCCACCAATCAAACCTATTAGGGTTGCTAAATCCACTGAGCACTCCTCATGCTTTTTTGTAGCTCTATGTCGACGATAATCTTTGTATCGGCAAGACTATAAGATCTTTTAGTAAATTCTTGGCCTAAGTATCACACTTTTCGTTTTTGAATCCCAACTATTGGCTTACTTTGCTCTTATACGTAGCGCATAAACTCGATAAAGCTAAGGTTATTCAAGCAAAGTACGTTCAAGCCCCTTAAAAACGAACTTTCTAGCAAAATTTCTTGGTTACATTTGACCATCTCAGCGGCCTAGGGTAACGTTCGTTCATCTTTCCAAACGCAGATTTATTATGGCTACTAAGAAACCTGAAAATATGAGCTTTGAAGCAGCAATCGAAGAGCTTGATGGCTTGGTTGATCAACTAGAAAATGGTGATCTAGCTTTAGATGATGCGCTGAAAAAGTTCGAACGAGGCATCTCCCTCGCTCGTGCCGGTCAAAGCAAACTAAACGATGCTGAACAGCGTGTTAGCATCTTACTGCAAAATGATGAAAACGCAGAACTTAGTGACTTTAACCCACAACCAGAATAACGAATTGTATGAGATCCCCTATGATTGAGACTTTATTGTCTTATCAAGCACGTAATAACGAGCAACTGAACCTTTGGCTTGATCGCCTACCACACCAAGATCAGAACCTGATCAACGCGATGCGTTATGGGTTACTTTTAGGCGGTAAACGCGCACGTCCATTTCTTGTCTATATTACAGGGGAGATGCTCGGTTGCACCGCTGAAGAACTCGACACTCCAGCTTCTGCAGTCGAATGTATTCATGCCTACTCTCTGATTCACGACGACCTGCCAGCAATGGACGACGACGAACTGCGTCGTGGCCATCAGACCTGTCACATCAAATTCGATGAAGCGACCGCCATTTTAACGGGCGATGCCCTACAAACTCTCGCGTTTACTATACTTGCGGAAGGTACATTAAGTGCTGACGGTGAAAGCAATCGCGTTCGAATGATTCAACGCCTAGCCGAAGCCTCTGGTGCACAAGGTATGTGCATTGGACAAGCACTTGATATTGAAGCTGAAAACCGCTCTGTCACGCTAGAAGAGTTAGAAGAAGTTCACCGCAATAAAACGGGCGCGCTAATGAAATGTGCGATTCGTTTAGGTGCTCTCGCTGCTGGTGAAAAAGCGTTTGAAGTGATGCCTCAATTAGACAAGTACGCCGACGCCATTGGATTAGCATTCCAGGTTCAAGATGATATTTTAGATATCACTGGCGATACTGAAACTTTGGGTAAGCCACAGGGTTCTGACCAAGAATTGAACAAAAGCACCTACCCTTCTTTGCTAGGTTTAGAGGGCGCTCAAGAAAAAGCGCAAACTCTGCTACAGGAAGCGCTTCAAGCTTTGGCTGCAATCCCATACAATACCCAGTTACTCGAAGAGTTCGCCCGATACGTCATCGAGCGCAAGAACTAAGACAATAAGCGCGCATTACCTATGACTCTTGATATATCAAAGTACCCAACTCTTGCTTTGGCTGATAAGCCAGAGGATTTGCGTCTACTTCCAAAAGAGACGCTGACACAGCTTTGTGATGAATTACGTACCTATCTTCTTAACTCAGTGAGCCAGTCAAGTGGTCACTTAGCGTCAGGCTTAGGTACAGTAGAGCTGACAGTTGCTCTGCACTATGTGTACAACACGCCTTTTGACCAGTTGGTTTGGGATGTTGGTCACCAAGCATACCCGCACAAAATTCTTACAGGTCGTCGCGACCGCTTGTCGACTATCCGTCAAAAAGATGGACTGCACCCATTCCCATGGCGTCAAGAGAGTGAATACGACACCCTTTCTGTTGGTCACTCTTCAACATCGATCAGTGCTGCACTTGGTATGGCTATCAGTTCGAAGAAAGAAGGCAAGAACCGTAAAGTCGTGAGTGTGATTGGTGATGGCGCGATTACTGCGGGTATGGCATTTGAAGCCATGAACCACGCGGGCGATATTCACAATGACATGCTGGTTATCCTGAACGATAACGAGATGTCGATCTCTGAAAACGTAGGTGCGCTAAACAACCACCTAGCTCAAGTTCTTTCTGGCAGTCTTTACACGTCAATTCGTGAGGGCGGCAAGAAAGTGCTATCAGGCGTTCCGCCGATTAAAGAGCTGGTTCGTCGTACAGAAGAACATCTAAAAGGCATGGTTGTCCCTGGCACCATGTTCGAAGAGTTAGGCTTTAACTACATTGGCCCAATTGATGGTCACGATGTCAATGAGCTGATTAAAACGCTTAAGAACATGAGAGACCTTAAAGGCCCTCAGTTCCTGCATATCATGACTAAGAAAGGCAAAGGCTACGAGCCAGCTGAGAAAGATCCAATCGGTTACCACGGCGTACCGAAATTCGATCCAGCACACTCAAGTCTGCCTAAGAGCACCAGCTCTAAACCAACTTTCTCTAAGATTTTTGGTGACTTCCTGTGTGATATGGCGGCGCAAGATCCTAAGCTAATGGCGATCACGCCTGCAATGCGTGAAGGTTCTGGCATGGTGCGTTTCTCGAAAGAGTACCCAGAACAATACTTCGACGTAGCAATTGCTGAGCAGCATGCTGTGACCCTAGCAACGGGTATGGCGATTGCGGGTGATAAGCCGATTGTCGCTATCTACTCGACGTTCCTACAACGTGGCTACGATCAACTGATCCACGATGTGGCTATCATGGACTTACCGGTCATGTTCGCTATTGACCGTGCAGGTCTTGTCGGTGCTGATGGTCAAACACACCAAGGTGCGTTCGACTTAAGCTTTATGCGTTGTATTCCAAACATGGTGATCATGGCGCCAAGCGACGAAAACGAATGTCGCCAAATGCTTTACACTGGCCACCAGCATACAGGTCCAAGTGCCGTTCGTTACCCTCGCGGTAATGGTATGGGTACTGAGATACAAAATAAATTTACCGCGCTTGAGATTGGTAAAGGTCGTATCGTTCGCGAAAGCGAAAAAACAAAAGATGGCTCGAAAGTCGCTATCTTAAGCTTTGGTACTTTCCTTGAGAGTGCACTTCAAGCCGCTGACGTCATCGATGCGACAGTTGCAGATATGCGCTTTGTGAAACCACTCGATGAAGCTCTGATCAAACAACTTGCTGCTGACCACGATGTACTGGTAACTATCGAAGAGAATGCGATTGTAGGTGGTGCGGGCGCAGGTGTGATTGAGTTCTTGATGCAAGAGAAACTGCTGATGCCAGTATTGAACCTTGGCCTACCAGACAAGTTCATTGCTCAAGGTACGCAAGGCGAACTGCATGAAGAGCTTGGTTTGGACGCGAAAGGCATTGAGAAGTCTATCACTGACTATCTTGCCAAGTAGCTTTAATACGTAAGCTCGTAAGCTCCGCAAACAAAAAAGGTTGGCCCTAGGGTCAACCTTTTTAGTATCTGCTAATTAGTTTGGTGTATCGCCAACTAAACCTTAGCCCTTCAGTTAACTCACACTAACCAACCTGCGAAATGTGCCACGGCATACAACGAAATAGCCGCCATAATACCCGCTACAATATCGTCAATCATGATACCCAAGCCGCCGTGAATTCGCGCATCTAGCCAACCAATCGGCCAAGGTTTTACCATGTCAAAGAAGCGGAAAAGCACAAAACCAGTCAGAAGCCATTTCCAGTCATCGGCAGGGATATTCAGCATAGGCACTAAGCTCATGGTGATCCAAAAGCCCGCAAACTCATCCCAAACGATAGAACCGTGGTCATGCACGCCCATATCATCAGACGTTACTTGGCAGATCTTGATACCAATAATGCAGCTTACCACTACGATGGCAACATAAGCTGGGAAAGGTAATTGAACCAACAATAAGTACAATGGAATAGATGCAAGCGTGCCCATTGTTCCGGGAATTATCGGCGATAAGCCACTGCCAAAACCCGTTGCCAATAAGTGCCAAGGATTTTTAAGAGAAATAAGAGAAAGTGGATTTGTCATCAATTAACCTTAAAGTGATCGTAACCAGTTAAGTTCCAGCTTAGTGGTTCACCATTATTGTGTAATTCAAAATATTCTACAGGTCTTATCTGGCCAATGCAGGTGACTTTTGTGCCAGTGTGTGACAAAGCACTTTCCAATGAACCTTTATTTTCTTCCGGCACGGTAAAGCAGAGTTCGTACTCTTCACCACTCGTTAGCGCATACTGTTGAGCCGAAGCGACATCAGAAGCAAACTGGCGCAGCTCTGGAGAGATAGGAAGGCAACCCACATCAATGCTTGCACCAACCTCTGAACGCTTCAGGATATGCTTTAGGTCAGCAATCACGCCGTCAGAGATATCAATAGCAGACGAAGCAAGATTAACGAGCGCCTGACCAGCCAAAACTCGTGGAGTGCTCAGGTAGTGTCTCTCTTCAAGCTCTCGCGCATAAGGCTTAGCTTTGTTCTGCTCTGGGTTAAGTAACACCTCTAGGCCAGCTTTACTGTCACCTAGGTTACCCGTCACGTAAATCCAGTCACCCACTTTCGCGCCATCTCTACGTAGTGCTCGACCCTCAGGTACAAAGCCCTGCACAGTAAGTGTTAAACTCAGCGGCCCTTTGGTCGTATCACCACCGATTAGTTGAATACCAAAATAGTCTGCAAGTTTGAAAAAAGAATCACAAAATGGGGCAAGCCACGCTTCATCGACTTCAGGCATGGTTAAGGCAAATGAAACCCAAGCAGGTGTCGCGCCCATAGCAGCAAGATCACTGATGTTGGAAGCCAAGGCTTTGTGTGCCACCCAAGCTGGGTTTGCTTCCGCTAAGAAGTGAGTGCCTGCCACTAAGGTGTCCGTACTGATAGCAATCTGAACATTACTTGGTGCTTTGACCAAAGCACAGTCATCGCCCGCTGCCAGATGTACGTCTTTACGTTGTGGTTGTCGATTTACAAAATATTTTTCAATCAGGTTAAATTCGCCAGACATCACATGCCCTATCTTTAGTATTACAAAAATTTAGTTACAAAAAAGGCCAGCATAAAAGCTGACCTTTAGATTCAATATACGAACGTCTTATTTCTTACGAACGTGCGGTGCAGCTTTATCAAGCACACCGTTAACAAACTTATGGCTGTCTTCTGCTGCGAATACTTTCGCAAGCTCGATAGCTTCGTTGATAACCACTTTGTATGGTACATCTTCGCGACGAGTCATCTCGTACATAGCTAAACGTAGAAGCGCTAGTTCCATCAAATCCAGATCTTGCATAGGGCGAGATACGAATGGACGAAGCTTGCTATCAAGTTCCATGTGGCTAAGAGCAACACCAGTTAGTAGGTCGCGGAAGTATGCAACGTCTGTTTCTGGCATAGCTAGAGCAGGTTCTGCGGCATGATGCTCTTCTTCATCATACTTACCACCAGATAAGAACTGTTCTTCAACGGTAGCAATATTTTCTTTAGTAATTTGCCAAGAATAAATTGCTTGTAGAGCAAATTGACGTGCGTTACGACGTGCGGCTGGTTTCACACTGGCCCCCATTAGGAATCGATTTCAGAAAGAACATTGATCATCTCAAGTGCGCTAAGTGCTGCTTCTGCACCCTTATTACCAGCCTTGGTTCCTGCGCGTTCAATAGCTTGATCGATCGTATCAACAGTAAGAACACCAAACGCTACTGGAAGAGAAAATTCCAGAGACACTTGTGCCAAACCTTTATTACATTCACTACAAACATAGTCAAAGTGAGGTGTACCGCCACGGATTACTGTACCAAGAGATACAATCGCATCGAACTTACCTGTTTTTGCAACGCGCTGCGCTACAAGTGGAAGTTCTACTGCACCAGGGCAACGAACAACAGTGATGTTGTCTTCGCTTACTTGTCCATGACGCTTTAAAGTATCGATTGCACCAGAAAGTAAACTTTCGTTAATAAAACTGTTGAAACGAGCAATAACGATAGCAATTTTTGCATTTGGCGCTGGGAAGCCACCCTCGATCACTTTCATAAGCCTTCCTTTAACTATTTTCATCAAGTGAGAATCGCCGGATTCTAGCACAAAACTGTGAGCAATATCTAATGGTAATTTAGAAGAACAGACACCGGCAATGTAAAGATGATAATGCAGCGCTGATCCCAAGCATATAGGAACAGCGAGGAGCCAAGTTTGTGTATTGAACACGTTTTGAGTCGAACTTGGCTACTTTGCTCTTTTGGCAAGATTTATCACCAAAAGAGCCACTGAAATCATCGGTAAATTATGTTGCTACAAACGGAGAAACGTCTGCTTGCTAACGCATGGTTTATTCGCAAACGTACTCAACAACGTTAAGGCCAAAACCACCCAATGCGTGGTAACGCTTAGTGCTTGAAGAAAGCAGACGCATATCGTGCACACCTAGATCTTGAAGAATCTGAGAACCGACACCAACACGACGCGAGGTACCCTGCTTCTTCGCCATAGTTGGCTGCTCGTTCTTGTCTTGCTCTTCGAATGTCTTCACTTTGTGAATCAAAGAATCAGACGACTCTTCGTTGCCAAGAATAACCAACACACCGCCTTCGTCGCCAATACGCTTCATCGCTTTATCTAGCGACCAGCTGCGTTCAGTACCACGGTCTGAATGAAGCAGATCGGTGAACGTGTCATGCAGGTGAACACGTACCAAAGGAGCACCTTCAGATAGGTCGCCTTTTTGCATCGCGTAGTGGATCTGGTTATCAATTGTATCGCGGTAAGTCACCAGCTCGAAATCACCAAACTCTGTTGGTAAATGGCATTGTGCTACACGCTCAATCGTTGTTTCTGTGTTGTTGCGGTATTCAATCAAGTCAGCAATCGTGCCTAGCTTGATGTCGTGTTTTTCAGCAAACACTTCAAGGTCAGGGCGACGAGCCATAGTACCGTCGTCGTTAAGGATCTCAACGATAACCGATGCTGGCTCGCAGCCTGCAAGACGTGCTAAATCACAACCTGCTTCTGTGTGTCCTGCGCGAGTCAGAACACCGCCATCTTGCGCTGTCAGTGGGAAAATATGACCAGGTTGAACAAGATCAGCCGCTTTCGCATCTTTCGCCACTGCCGCTTGAACCGTCACTGCACGGTCTGATGCAGAGATACCCGTTGTTACGCCCTCTGCCGCTTCAATCGAAACAGTAAAGTTAGTGGTGTACTGTGCGTTGTTATCTTGAACCATAGGCGCTAGACCCATGCGGTTTGAACGCTCTTTGGTTAGCGTCAGACAAATTAAACCACGGCCGTACATCGCCATGAAGTTAATCGCTTCTGGCGTCACATGTTCTGCTGCCATGATCAGATCGCCTTCATTTTCGCGATCTTCATCATCCATCAGGATAACCATTTTTCCTAGGCGAATGTCTTCAATAATTTCTTGAGGAGTACTAATTGGCATTGTTCTATATCCTTTGAAATGGTTCTGCTTCCTAGAACCGACACTATTTAAACCTGATGATATTGCTTCGCTTTACAAAGTCTCGCTTAACGCACTTTGTATCAACGGTTAGGCAAAACCATTCTGCTGTAAGAATTCCATCGTTAATCGAGATTCAGGCTCAGATTCTTGTTGCTGACCTTGCAGTAAACGCTCCATGTAACGTGCTAATACATCAACTTCTAGATTCACTTTACGACCGACATTGAATTGGTCGATGGTGGTTTCTGAAGAAGTATGAGGAACGATAGTCAGCTTGAATGCGTTCTTACGTAAATCGTTCACAGTCAGGCTAATGCCATCAACTGTTACTGAGCCTTTTTGAGCCACGTATTTTGAGATTTCTGCTGGCATTTCTACCCAGAATTCAATCGCACGGCCAACTTGGTTACGTTCAACAATCTCACCCACGCCATCAACGTGACCAGACACTATATGTCCACCGAAACGCGTGGTTGGTAACATTGCTTTCTCAAGGTTAACTTTATCGCCCGCTTGGTAATCGACAAAACCCGTTTTTTTCAGAGTCTCAAGCGAAAGATCTGCACTGTAGCTGTGGTCGTTATATTCAACAACTGTCAAACACACACCATTGGTAGCGATACTGTCGCCTAACTTAACGTCAGCCATATCAAGCTTACCAACATTAACCGTTACGGTGATGTCTTCTCCGCGGGGAGTGATTGCACTCAATGTACCTACGGCTTCTACAATTCCTGTAAACATTTTAAAACTCTTTTTGTTGTCAACGACACGTATGTAGTTGGAGTAACTATTTCCACTGTGGTTTCGTTACTATCTGTTTCGAAATACGGGTTTCGCAACGATGCGAATATCCACACCAACCTGTCGAACATCTTTAATTTCTAGGTCAATAACGTCAGACATTGAAGTGAGCCCTAATGCACCCATCAAACCTCGTCCGTCACTGCCCATAAGTTTAGGTGCTAAATAAAGGATTAGCTCATCCACCAGCTGCTCTTCAATCAAGCTTTTTGCCAATGTTGCGCCCGCTTCGACCCAAATATGGTCGATATGATTGGCAGGTAATTGACGCATCAGATCGTGCAAATCGAGCTGACCTGCATCTGTGGTTGCGACTTCAATATCAGCAGATGCTTCGGCAACTCTCAACACCGATGTTGGAGTCTGGAATAACTTGAGTTCAGGACGCAGTTGGTTTTGACGATCAAGAATCACGCGAATCGGCTGACGCAGCTCGTCTTCAGCGTAATGACCTTTGATACTGCTTGGCAACTCTGCCCAACGAACATTCAACGACGCGTTGTCTTCAATCACCGTCTGGCTAGTTGACAACACAGCGCCTGATTTTGCTCGGTAGTTCTGAACATCACGACGTGCTTCTGGCGATGTGATCCACTGGCTTTGGCCATTTTCCAATGCCGTTTGCCCATCAAGGCTAGCGGCCATCTTTAACTGAACGAATGGCATGCCAGTTTGCATACGCTTGATAAATGCAGGGTTCAAGTCGAGAGCGTCTTGCTCTAGCAAACCGATTTCAACCTCAATACCCGCATCGCGTAGCATTTTGATACCACGACCTGCGACTTTTGGGTTTGGGTCCTGCATGGCACAAATCACTTTGGCTACTTGAGCCTTAATCAAACCTTCAGCACAAGGCGGCGTTCGACCGTAATGAGAACAAGGCTCTAGCGTGACATAAGCCGTCGCACCTTTTGCTTTGTCGCCTGCCATTCGCATGGCATGTACTTCAGCATGAGGTTCGCCAGCTTTGGCATGAAAACCTTCACCAACGATCTGACCGTCGGTTTGTACAATGACACAACCCACATTAGGGTTTGGCGCAGTAGTGTAAATGCCGCGTTTTGCTAACTGAATAGCACGCGACATCATTTGAAAATCTAGGGGAGTAAAGTTTGACATGATTGAGGAGTTAATCCTCTAATTTAGCGATTTCTTCGCCAAACTCTCGGATGTCTTCAAAGCTGCGGTAAACAGAGGCAAAACGAATGTACGCCACTTTATCCAATTCTTTCAATTGGCCCATCACAAGATTACCAATCATCTCGCTTGGTACTTCACGCTCACCAGTTGCACGGAGTTGTGACTTAATCGTACTGATCGCAAGTTCAATCGCGTCAGCACTCACTGGGCGTTTTTCTAGGGCGCGCTGTACACCACCCACCATTTTATCTTCATTAAATGGTTCGCGGTTTCCATTCGACTTTATGACTTTAGGCATCACAAGTTCTGCCGATTCGAACGTAGTAAAACGTTCACTACATGCAAGGCATTGACGGCGACGACGAACCTGATGGCCATCGGCTACCAGTCTTGAATCGATTACTTTAGTGTCGTTCTCTGAACAAAAAGGACAATGCATATCACCTCCAAATAATTGAATATCAGTGTAACGGAATTGCCAAACGTTAGGAAAGAAAAAGGGCCAATTAAGGCCCTTTTGTGTGGTGATTCATTGATTATTGCTACTCGACCGCCATTTCAAAAATGAGCTGAGGAGTAAAATTAACGACCAGCGTTAACCGCGGACTAAATAGTTCGCTTTACCTACCCATTTGTAGCTTGTCAGCTCTTCTAAGCCCATTGGGCCGCGAGCATGCAATTTCTGAGTAGACACGGCAACTTCAGCACCTAAACCAAACTGTGCTCCATCAGTGAAACGTGTTGATGCATTCACATAAACCGCTGCAGAACCAACAGAGTTAATGAAACGCTCTGAGCTCTCTAAGCTATTGGTCATGATCGCATCTGAATGACTCGCGTTGTGTACACGCATGTGGTCAATCGCTTCTGCCACATCCGCTACCACTTTCACGCCTAGCGTGTAGCTTAGCCATTCAGTGTCAAAGTCGCCTTCAACCGCATCACGTTGGTCTTCAAAACCCGCTAGCAGCGATTTTGCACTGGTATCAGCAACTAAGGTTACCTTGCCGGCTAAACGCTGTTTCAGCTTAGTTAGGAAAGCTTCAGCAACCGCTTCATGCACTAGCAGTGTATCTAACGAGTTACACGCCGATGGACGTTGAACTTTTGAGTTTTCGACCACATCGACAGATTTCTCAAGATCAGCGCTTTCATCAACGAAGATATGGCTGATACCAAAGCCGCCGATGATTACTGGGATGGTGCTGTTCTCTTTACACATCTTGTGCAGACCAGCGCCGCCACGAGGAATGATCATATCCACGTAGTCGTCCAGTTTAAGCAGTTGAGAAACGAGTTCACGATCTGGCTTCTCGATGTACTGAACAGAAGCGGCTGAAAGCTCCGCTTTCTCTAATGCAGACTGGATAACCTTAACCAGTTCCATGTTCGAGAAAAACGTCTCTTTACCACCACGTAGAATGCTTGCGTTACCTGTCTTCAGACACAGAGCTGCAATATCGATGGTTACGTTCGGACGCGCTTCATAGATAACACCCACCACACCAAGTGGCACGCGGCGGCGAGACAGTGACATACCGTTTTCTAGTACTTTGCTGTCAATTTCGCTGCCAACTGGGTCATTCAGGCTAATCACGTTACGAACATCGTTAGCGATACCGGTTAAGCGCTCTTCGTTAAGAAGTAGACGATCGAGCAGTGCGTCAGTTAAACCCGCTTCACGACCCAGTTCGATGTCTTTCGCGTTCGCTTCTAAAATCGTTGTTGCGTTTGCTTCTAGCTCATCAGCGATAATCGCCAATGCTTTATTCTTTTGCGCCGTAGATGCGGTCGCTAGGTGGAAAGCAGCGTCTTTTGCTGCGATACCCATGTTAGTTAAATCCACGTTTAACTCTCCCTAAATTCTGTCTGTCTTTGGATGCAAAAAGGTGATTCACCTTATCATCACGAGCTACTCTTGGATTACAACTAGGTCGTCACGGTGAATGACTTCTGACCCATAATCGTATCCAAGGATGTCGCCAATATCTTTACTGTGCTTGCCTGCAATTTTTGCTAGGTCTTGGCTTGAATAACTGGCGATACCACGCGCAATTACTTTGCCTTTGCTGTCTGTGACTTGGGTAACTTCACCACGAGAGAATTCGCCTTTAACTCGAACAACCCCTTTCGCCAACAAGCTGCTGCCTTTGGTGTTGACTGCGTTTACTGCGCCGTCGTCAACCACGATGTCACCTGCTGAAGCAGGGCCCGCTAAAATCCAGCGTTTACGGTTTTCAAGCGCTTCCGCTAAAGGCAAGAAACGTGTGCCTTGTGGGTTATCACTCAGTGAATCAAACACCACATTTTCAGCACTGCCCGCAGCAATAATCACTTCGATGCCTGCGCGACGAGCAATGTCAGCCGCCTGCAGTTTTGTCGCCATGCCGCCAGTACCCAGCGTAGTACCGCTGCCACCTGCGATCTTACGCAGCGTGTCATCAATGGTTTTCACTTCTTTGATGAGCTCAGCATTTGGATCTTTACGAGGGTCAGCCGTAAACAGGCCTTTTTGGTCTGTTAGTAGCAAAAGCTTATCAGCACCGCACAAAATACCCACTAAGGCCGACAAGTTATCATTGTCGCCCACTTTAATTTCGTTGGTTGCTACTGCGTCGTTTTCGTTTACTACCGGAATAATATCGTGCTCAACCAGTGCGTTGATCGTGTCACGTGCATTAAGAAAACGCTCGCGATCATCGAGATCAGCACGAGTCAGTAGCATCTGGCCAATCTTAAGGCCATAGATAGCAAACAAAGACTCCCAAACTTGAATCAACTGACTTTGCCCAACTGCCGCAAGCAACTGTTTGCTCGCCATTGAGTTGGGAAGTGCGGGGTAACCAAGGTGCTCACGTCCTGCTGCAATTGCACCAGACGAAACCATAACCACAGAGTGGCCTTGTTTTTTTAATTCAGCACATTGACGAACCAGCTCAACCATATGAGCGCGGTCTAATGCCAATGTTCCACCAGTTAAGACACTGGTACCCAGTTTAACAACGACAGTTTTACGCTGTGTTGTTGTCCCGCTTTGATGATTTGTTGTCATGAAGTCTTTTATGGATAAAACAAATAAGAGGTGATGTTTTAGCAATCAAAAGGGGAATTCACAAGCAGAAAAGGTGCGAAATCGCACCTTTTTGCTTTATATAGAAGAGTAACCTTTAAAATTAGACGAATTCGACAGACTCTTCGTCTAATTGGATGCTGATTTCAAACTTACTTTGAAGTTCATCAACCAGTTTTTTGTGGAAGGCTTCTTGAGTTCGAGAGACCTCAGCGACCGCCTTTTTAGGTAACGGCAAAGAATCCCAGTTACCATCGATGTTGTACTTGCCGATATTGTACTTCGCCGAATATCCCTCTTCCGACTTATCCAATTCCAGCCACCAGCCCCAGAACTCGCGTTCTTCTGGTGATTTTTTATCGTTCACACATACAGACAAGCAATCAAAGATATAGTGGCCTTCTTCTGATTGCGGTTCCCTTAAGTAAGGCCCGATCGCCTTTAAAACATTCAACAAGCGGTAATGCGTAGGTTGTTGTGTCACTTCTGACATATTGAATCTCCATTTTCAATGTTAAGAATGACGTTACTCAGACTGTTATACGTAGAAACTACGCATTTGGATTTTATAAATGACCTCTGAGTATCAGGTACTTAGTTTGTACATTTTTCATGCTTAACTAATTTAGGAGAAATGTCATCTAAATAATTCATCCTCAAGCCACTTTATCGCCAATTCGAGGGATTGCTCATAACCTTGTGTAATTGACTTAGCTTTGATTTTCTTCGCTTTTCCGTAATCACTGTAAATAGCAACCAGTTGATTATCCATTGGCGGTGAAACCGGGTCGCCTTCCAGAGCCAATGCCAAGATAGGAACACTGGTTTTACTGTTTGACAGCAAACCTTGTACCTTGAGTGACCACGCCATCAACTGCCCAGAAAGGCTATTGATATCGACCGCCCCTTTACCAAGGCGCGAAGCCAACACATCTAGATGCATTTTAGGCATCTGCTTAAGTTTGTCTGCATGAACAAAGATATCGTGAATTGGCGCGCCTAAAGAAATACACGCTTTAATCTTATGTTGCTCGAGGAAAGATAATCTCACCATCGCATTGCCACCGAAGCGGAAACCAAACAAGCCGACTTTGTGGTGATCGACCCATGGGATGTTAGGCAATTCATTCAGCACTGCTTGGTGAAGACAAGATGAGTCTTCTGTTAACGGCCAATGTGCACTGTGCCCTATTGATGGCATGTCTACCGTTAACATAGCAATGTTCTTAGGTGCTAAATAATCCCTAAACAGGCGCCACATATCGGTTTGCAAGCTATCTAGACCCGCGCTGACAATCACAACCGGTTGTGGTTTATCTGTCTTGGTTAGATGCAAGTTCGCTTTGATCTTCTTGTTTTGGTATGGAATATCAATCTGCTTGACGATCAACTTAGTGTGCTTGATCGCTTCAGAATACGCTGCGTTGGCCAACACTTGAGCCTGAGCTGCCAAGTTGTCGTTCTTGAGGTGTGGGTAACCCGCAATACTGAAGCACAACGATGCGGAAAATAGCTCTTCAGCCATCTCTTCACCATTCTTCTCATTAGAACGATTTTGATGCTGCATACCCAGCTTGGTCCATTCGTATGCCCAGTTACCACTTCGGTAACCCATGACCGTATCAAGCCACTCATCGGTTGTACGAGAGTTATCTGATGACGCGATGCGAGCCAATACCGCTTCCTGCTCTATTGGATTAACGCCTTGCCATACCCACTGAAGACGTCTTAGGTTTCGATACCATGATGAGTTTTGCTGTTCACGTTTCTCATCCAATAGCGCTTCAGAGCTTGGCATGTATTGTGTCAACATTGAGGTCTCTTTCGCTTGCTTGTGCTTTACAAACAAAGTTTCCGAAAGGTTCGAGCTCGTTTCTTCTGGTTCAGACATTGGGATACTTAATAAGAAATGGTTGTCACTAATAATATAAAAAAAAATGACCCTATAAAGGGTCATTTCTCAAAAAACTAAGTTTACGCTTATTTTGACTTGCGATTTACTGGCTCTACGTAGCTTAGGCTAGTATCCCAAGGTTGCTCAATCCATGTGTCTTGAGCGATATCAACAATGTACTCGTCTAGCAAATCAGCGCCAGATGGTTTTGCACATACAGCGATCAGTTTCGCTTTAGGGTACATTTCGCGAAGCTTACGTGCAGTGTCACCACTATCAACCAAGTCTTCAACGATTAGGAAGCCTTCGCCGTCACCTTCAGGTGCTTTAACTACTGTCATATCACGTTGGTGATCGTGGTCGTAGCTAGAAATACAAATCGTATCTACGTGACGAATACCTAGCTCACGAGCCAAGATTGCACCAGGAACCAAACCACCACGGCTTACTGCCCAGATGCCTTTCCACTGCTCTGCTGGCATTTGCTTTTCAGCAAGTTGACGGCAGTAAGTCTGCATGTTGTCCCAAGTGATAACGAATTTGTTGCTCATAGTATAAAACCTAATAATTTTGTCATGTTATTAGAGGCTATTTCAAACATAGCCTCTTCAGCGATTAAGCAGAAATCTAGACGATTAAGCGAAAATGTATTTAAGAATAAAGATAGCCGACATTACCCACACAGCAGGTGAAACGTCGCGACCTTTACCACTTAGCAGCTTAATTGCAGCGTAAGCGATGAAACCTAGTGAGATACCCTCAGCGATAGAGTACGTCAGCGGCATAAGCAGACATGTTACCACGACTGGTGCTGCTTCCGTAAGATCACGCCAATCAATGCCAACTAGGCCAGACATCATCAGAATTGCTACATAGAAAAGTGCACCTGATGTTGCGTAAGCCGGAATCATACCTGCAAGTGGCGAGAAGAAAAGAGCCAGTAGGAATAAGATACCAACAACAACAGCCGTTAGACCGGTACGGCCGCCTTCAGCAACACCCGCAACACTCTCAACATAAGAAGTAGTATTTGATGTACCTAGCAGTGCACCAATAGATGTTGCTGTAGAGTCAGCAAGCAGTGCTTTGTTCAAGCGAGGTAGTTTGCCGTCTTCTTTGATTAGGTTTGCTTTCGTTGCAACACCAACCAGAGTACCCGCTGTATCGAACAAATCGACGAACAAGAACGCGAATACCACTGAAATCATACCGATTTCAAATACAGCAGAGAAATCAAGCTGCATGAATGTAGGAGCAAGGCTTGGTGGTGTAGACATGATGCCGCCGTATTGAACGTCACCAATAACAATGCCAAGAGCTGTGATAGCTAGAATCGCAATCATTACTGCCCCTTTCACGCCACGGTGAACAAGAGCAATCGTTAGGAAGAAACCAAGTGAGCCTAGGATAGGAGCAATCGCGGTAATGTCGCCCAGTGAAACTTTAGTTGCTGGGTTAGAAACAACGATGCCTGCATTGCTAAGCGCAATAAACGCTAGGAAAAGACCGATACCTGCAGAGATACCAACACGCAGAGACATAGGGATCGAGTTGATAATCCATTCACGGATCTTAAAGATGCTTAAGAAGATGAAGATTACGCCTGATACGAAAACCGCTGCCAGAGCAACTTGCCACGTATAACCCATACCCATTACAACAGCGTAGGTAAAGAATGCGTTCAAACCCATGCCTGGAGCTTGAGCAATTGGGTAGTTAGCAACAAAGCCCATGATGAAACAGCCAATAGCAGCCGCTAAACAGGTTGCTACAAATACAGCGCCATGGTCCATACCAGCATCAGCTAGAATCATTGGGTTTACAAAAATGATGTAAGCCATTGTTAGGAAGGTTGTTAGACCTGCGATGATTTCAGTGCGCACATTGGTGCCATTTTCACTGAGTTTGAATAGCTTTTCGAACATTATCGAATCCTATAAGGGTAAAAAGTAAACGGTTGCGTAATCGATTGGCTGTGGATTATAAAGTTATCAAATAACAAATTCCAGATAGAATTAAGGCTCTAATCGATATTTATCAGAATGCCGTATGAAACAAAGCGATTAAAAATGAAGATATCATCGATAAATAACCATTAAAAACAAACAATTAACAACAATAGACTCACTAAAACTAGTTGGTTGTTTTTTCTACCATCGGTTATTTTCATTGATAATCTAGCCAGTAAATTCTGAATTCAAACTCACAATAGTTATGTATTTTTCAACAGGATCAGTAATAAGGCGCAAATTGATATTTCGGCGTTTAAAAAACAACCACGCAGAACAGCAAGGAAAGTGACAAGCGAAAGCGGTTTGGAAAAGTAGCAGGCAAAAAAAACGCCACTCAAAACTGAGTGGCGGTAGAATCTGTCAACCAAAAGGGCTGTAAAAGAATTCCAATATATAGGGGTGAACAAAACTGTTCGAGTTACATGCTTACGGTATTAGTAACCAAAGCTTGTAGGGTATGCAAAGTTGCTAGTGTAAACAGAGCTGTTAATCCAGAACATTGCAGATGGTAAACCTTTCATAACTATCACCTTAATAAATCAATAAAAAACGAATTTGATTTCTCGGTTCCTTGGAGGCGATAAAACGGACTCATCCTTTGAGCATTTACTCTTCATCTCAGAAGTTGGTTATTAATATACCCTAAAGAAAAAAGATTACAAGTATTTTTTGCTATACGTCACATTTTTGGCCATTTACGGTTATTTTACAAACTTATTTTGTAATAAAACTACAAAATAGAATTAAACAAACGTTTGCCTGCTCCATTTGTAAGCATCAAGGCGCTTATCTGTGATCAGATGGACAAGATCGCTTTCAAAATTTAAGCTATTTGAGGTTTAGAACCGCTACTCGTCAAAACGCTCAAGTGGTATGCTGTTGCCATCAAAACAGACCCATATTTTAGATTTTTGTTCTAGGTTTTTCCCCATACAAAACCTAAATATATGGTTATTAAATAAAAAAGGAGTCATCCGTGTCTGAATTCCATTCTGAGATCAGTAAATTATCCCCTGCCCCTATCTGGCAGTTCTTCGATAAGATTTGCTCAATCCCACACCCTTCTAAGCATGAAGAAGAGCTTGCTCAATACATTATTGCTTGGGCAACAGAGCAAGGCCTAGATGTACGTCGTGACCCAACGGGTAACGTATTCATCAAAAAGCCAGCAACGGCGGGTATGGAAAACAAAAAAGGTGTGGTGCTACAAGCTCACATCGATATGGTTCCACAAAAGAACGAAGACACAGTTCATGACTTTGCTAAAGATCCAATTCAACCATACATTGATGGTGAGTGGGTTACAGCTAAAGGCACAACGCTTGGCGCTGATAACGGCATGGGCATGGCTTCTTGCCTAGCGGTTCTTGCTTCAAACGAAATCCAGCACGGCCCTATCGAAGTTCTACTAACAGTAGATGAAGAAGCAGGCATGACTGGTGCTTTCGGTCTTGAAGCGGGTTGGTTAGAAGGCGATATCCTTCTTAACACCGATTCAGAGCAAGAAGGCGAAGTGTACATGGGTTGTGCTGGCGGTATCGACGGCGCAATGACATTTGAAATTGCTCGTAATGCGATTCCAGCTGACTTCGTAACACGTAAGCTAACGCTAAAAGGCCTAAAAGGCGGTCACTCTGGTTGTGACATCCACACAGGTCGTGCAAACGCAAACAAACTGCTTGCTCGCTTCCTAGCGGGTCACGCAAAAGAGCTAGACCTTCGCATCGTCGAATTCAAAGGTGGTAGCCTTCGTAACGCGATCCCTCGTGAAGGTTTCGTAACGGTTGCTGTTCCTGCGGCAAACCAAGAAAAACTGGCTTCACTATACAACTACTACACTGAGCTGCTTTCAACAGAGCTAGGTAAAGTAGAAGACAGCATCGTGACTTTCAATGAAGAAGCTTCTGTAGAAATGGGCGCACTTGCGTCAGCAGACCAAGCTCGCTTTATCGCGGCACTTAACGCATGTCCAAACGGCGTGATTCGTATGAGTGACGAGATTGAAGGTGTTGTGGAAACGTCTCTAAACGTAGGTGTTATCACAACAGAAGAGAACTCAATCACAGTACTTTGCCTGATCCGCTCTCTTATCGATTCAGGTCGTAGCCAAGTAGAAAGCATGCTTCACTCTGTTGCTGAACTAGCAGGCGCTAACATCGCGTTCTCTGGTGCTTACCCAGGTTGGAAACCAGACGCAGATTCAGAAATCATGCATATCTTCCGTGACATGTACGAAGGTATCTACGGTCACAAGCCAAACATCATGGTTATCCATGCTGGTCTTGAGTGTGGTCTATTCAAAGAACCTTACCCGAACATGGATATGGTTTCTTTCGGCCCAACCATCAAGTTTCCGCACTCTCCTGATGAGAAAGTGAAGATCGACACCGTTGAGCTATTCTGGAACCAAATGGTTGCATTGCTTGAAGCGATCCCAGAAAAAGCTTAATTCGATAAGCTATGTTTGTTCAGTAAATGGTGTTTTACAGTAAACACCGTTTATCTGAGACAAAATAAAACAGGTACTCAATGAGTACCTGTTTTTGTATCTAATCTTTGTAGCTACTACTTGTGACTAAATAAACAATTAAGCGCGTGAAGCCGCGTAGCTTTCTAGCTCATCAATTGAAGTTTGTGCCACAACTTCGCCATCGATGAAGTACGTCACCATCTCGCCATCACGAACACCGATTAACGTCGCACGCTCACCAGACTGGTAAGTAATGTCCATTTGGATCGTGTTTTCATCAATCTGCTGCATTTGACCTTTTTCGATCACATCTGCGCTCGTGATAGGACCCACTGGCGCTTCCGTTAGAGACGGATCAAGTTGGTGGTTGATGTCTAGGTAAGTATCAGTCTTAGTATCAAAGATGTGCGGAGCACCTGTTAGTGGGTTGCTACCAGTCCAGAACTCTAGTGAGTTGAATACTAGGTAATCGGCAGCAACTGTTAGACCGTATGCAGGTGCAAGTAGCATGTTCAAACCACCACGAGCGTAACGGTTATCAACAGCCTTGATGTTGAACTTCATTAGGTAACCCGTTACTGCGTTGCTACCAACACAGCCAGATAAAGCAACAGATACCACCGCTAGTGCTACAACTTTTGAAATTGTTTTTTTCATTTTGATCTCAATATTTTAATTTGGCCGCCAAAAAATGGCGGTGGATAATACCAACGAACTGAATGACAAATATCAGCTCTAAGTTAATGTATTGTCAGAAAATTCAAAATTTTAAACACCCTTCAATTAGCCAGATAAAAAACTGAAACCAATTCAGAAGCCCCTTCATAAAAAACTTTTGTCGTCACCGTAAAGAGATTGATTCGTACTAAAAATCAACGATTGCTACATTCCGTGTTAACGAATTATCACCATGTTGAGAACAACCTAAATGGCAAGACTAAAACCTAATCAACCATTCGAATTACTTGGTTATACTGTTCAGCCAGGACAGCGAATGGAGATTGAACTGCAAGCGGCTCAGCTTTACACGCATTCTCCACTTTCGATCCCGATTGAAATTATTCACGGTCGCCAAGCAGGCCCAACACTGATGGTAAATGCGGCTATCCACGGCGATGAGCTAAACGGTGTTGAGATTGCACGACAACTGACCAATGCGATTGATCCAAAGAAACTGAAAGGGACATTAATTGTTGTGCCTATCGTTAACGTATTTGGCTTTATCCATAAATCTCGTTACCTACCAGACCGTCGTGACCTAAACCGTTGCTTCCCTGGCAGTGAGAAAGGATCGTTAACATCACGTATCGCTTACACCTTCTTTGAGAACGTGGCAAAGCACTGTGATTACATTCTGGATCTACACACGGGCGCGATTCACCGTACCAATCTGCCACAGATTCGTGCAAACCTATCGAACCCTGAGACACTGCGCATCGCAAAAGCGTTCGCAACACCCGTGATTATTGATTCTCCACTGCGCGACGGTTCACTGCGTAGCGAAGCGGAAAAACTGGGTATTCCTGTATTAACTTACGAAGGTGGTGAAGCGCTGCGTTTTGATCACCTCGCGATTCGTGCGGGTTACCTTGGCGTGCATCAAGTGATGAAAGAAATCGGCATGCTGCGCCCTAACCGCAAAAAGTTGCCAAAGCCTGTATTGAGTAAATCCACCAGCTGGATCCGCGCTGAATCAGACGGTATTTTGCGTAACATGGTAAGACTTGGCGAACAGGTTGAAGCAGGACAAACCCTTGCTTACATCAGCTCTCCATTGGGTCACCAAGAAGGCCAAGTGATCACAACCAAAGGCGGTATCGTGATTGGTCAGCAAACTCTGCCTTTGGTCAACGAAGGTGATGCTGTGTTCCACATCGCTTACTTCAAGCAAGACGATGAAGAAGTAGGACAATCAGTAGAAAGCTACATTGAAGAAGTGGCAGAAGACGATTGGCTAACTGCACTGAATAACTGATCAGACAATGCTTAACAGTTTAAGAGCTCGACGTTAAAAGCGAGAAGCCAAACCGAGCTCTTAAACACAATAAAACAGAACTCCACAAACTAAAAAGCCCCAAAACACTTTTAACTCGAAAGAAAAAAGTTGTATCGGGGCTTTTTTTTCACAAATCCCTTATCTTAAAATTAAGGGATCTATAAATTAGTCATGCACTGAATTATTCAGCGTCTTGTTGCTCTTCTGCACGAGCTTTAGCGCGCGCTTCACGTGCTTGCTCAGCTTTAAGCTCTTTAGTGTGACGTAGTTCGTCACGCTCTTTACGTTGCTCTGATTTACGCTCGTTACGTTCAGCTTGGTTAGCGATGAAAGATGCTAGCTCTTTCTCTGCCCACTCTTGTGCTAGAGCTTCAGTTTCGAAACCAGACTCACGCTTAGATACTGTAGTGCTGCGAGACGTTACTTGACGAGTAATCTCTGCACACCAACCGTTGCGTTTTTCTGTAAGGCGGATATCAAATTTTTTGTTCTTAGACATGTTCTATTTTTTCCTAAGGGAGATCATTAAGGGATCGGTCAACTTTGATAACTCCATCTAAGTGAGCATCTTTTAACACCATCCCTTGGTAAGCGCGGTATTAGAGCACAAATCAATGAATATTGCTGCAAATATTTGCAGCGGATCACACTCCAATGCTGCAAATCGTTTGCGCCTAATTTCAATCGGTTCATAACTCTCGGTTCACCATCAACTTCTATCCTATTTTATCGATAACAATGAAATGAACTATGCTCAAACAGAGATAAATGAAAGAGATACCTGCTTGCTCAGGTTTATAGACTCTACTGTCTCACCTACTCCGCTCATAATTAAAATAGCTAAGGAGTTGCTATGGATAGCTTCATCAAAAATTTACCCAAAGTTGAGCTGCACTTACATATAGAAGGCACATTAGAGCCAGAGCTGATGTTCCAACTCGCCAAGCGTAATAACCTGTCGATTCCCTTTGAGACCCCAGACCAAGTTCGAGACGCGTACCAGTTCCACAATCTTCAATCCTTTCTCGATATCTATTACCAAGGTGCAAACGTACTGATTCATGAACAAGATTTCTACGACCTGACGTGGGCTTATCTGTTGAAGTGTCAGCAAGATAATGTGGTTCATACTGAGATCTTCTTCGACCCTCAGACTCACACTGAACGCGGCATTGACTTTGAAGTCATCGTTGGCGGGATTACTCGAGCTTTGAATCAAGTGGAGCAAGAGCTTGGTATCAGCAGCCAACTGATCATGTGCTTTCTGCGTCATCTCGATGAAGACAGCGCTTTTGAAACACTCAAACAAGCCCTTCCTTATAAAGATAAGATCATTGCCGTTGGGTTAGATTCATCAGAACAGGGCAATCCACCAGAGAAGTTTAAACATGTATTCCAAGAAGCGATCAACCAAGGCTTTCTGACTGTCGCGCACGCCGGAGAAGAAGGCCCAGCACAAAATATTAGCGACGCACTGAGCTTGCTAGGCATTACCCGAATTGATCATGGCGTTCGCTGTGTAGAAGATGAAGAGTTGATGGAACAGCTAATAGCAAAACGTACACCACTGACCGTCTGCCCGCTGTCGAATACCAAGCTCAAGGTGTTTGAGACCATGCAAGATCACAACATCGTCGAGTTGCTGAGAAAAGGGCTGTGCGTCACCATCAATTCCGATGATCCGGCTTACTTCGGCGGCTATATGAATGATAACTTCCTCGCCGTCGCCAATGCTCACCCAGTGACCAAAAACGAATTGGCGCAGTTCAGTATTAATGCCATCGAAGCCAGTTTTATCTCGCCTCACGCCAAGGAAGATCTCATCACACAGGTACGCCAATACCTTGCTGCGAGTACTTAATGAGTTATCAAGATCAAAAAGGGAAGCTCTGAGCTTCCCTATCTATATCAATAGATAACTAATTGGCTTAGCCCGGGTGACCATCCACTCTTGGCGTTAACAGCATCATCCCAAATTTCCAGATAAATAGACCGAACGCTAACGTCCATAAACCCGCGCTGATGTTGACCATCTCAAATAAATACGCCGGGAAGAATGTCACACCTAAACTACGAATGAGTGCCGCGATAAATATAGCCGAGAACGCCAAAGCCATACTTGGCCCTTTATAGATAGCACGGCCAGTATGTCCCATTGTCACGCGCGTGATCATCGCCAGAATTAACCCACTCAAACCGCCAATCGCAAACAGGTGCAGCATGTTATGGCTCGCGAACGGGTTATCTAGCAAACCGCGTAACAGCAAGCTGAGAGGGATACATAGGTAAGCCGCATGCAGCGACCACACCAAGGGTTCTGATAGTGTTGTCCAAGGCTTCCAGCGGATAAAGCGCACCAACTGTGTCACACCTGCAAATACCATCAACTCATTGCCGACTTGAGCAAAGGTCAATGGGAAGAAGCTCAACACAAATAAGCCAACCAAAGGTAGATTGGCTAACCATTCCAACCAAACCAAGGGCTGCGCTTTTTCGAAATCAAAACGACGCGCTGTAAAGAATGGGAGCACTCGCCCACCCATCACTGATAACAGCAAGGTAAACCACCACAACATAGCCTGCCAAACTGCAGACGATGGGAATGGAGGCATCCCCTTAATGGTCGCGTAACTAGCAAAGTTCGCCACGATAGCCAATATAAACAGTGGCACAAAGAATAGATTCTTCCAGCCTTTCGACTTCACGACTCGGAAACCAATTTCGTAGGCGGCGAAGATTAAGAACAGCGCCTCAACCGACGAGATCAGCCATAACGGAGCGGGTGTCCAAAACAGAATACGAGGTGCGAGCCACAAACCGACTAGCGCAGCTAATCGATAATGCTTGGTGCCATTGACACCCGTCCACGTTTGTACTGCCGTTAACACAAAACCGACCACTATCGCCATCGAAAAACCAAACAGCATCTCATGCACGTGCCACCACAGTGCGGGAACTTTTAAAATCTCAGGCTGACCGTTTTGGAACATGATGACCCAAGCGACAATCGCGATCACTGCATAGAGACTGCCTAAAAAGAAGAAAGGTCGAAAGCCTAAACGCAGGTAGGCTGGAATCGCGTCTTCTACACTTTTATCTGTGATATTTAACAAACTCGCTCCTAATTCTCAGATAAGCGGCCAAGGTATTACCTAAACCAAATTTTGTGTGCATCAAATCCGATGCAATATGCAGATCACATTGCATGAAACGCGCCAATTAGATAAAACCAGTAAAAACAGCGACTCACGAGATTCAATAGCCAATAAATAAGTCAAAAAAACACAACCAAAAGAGTCATAAAGACACATGCATGTATAAATATAAACTTACTGACTTTTTGTATCTCGCCACATATAGTAAGACTAGACTTAAATGGAACAACTCAGACAAGGAATGCGATGTATATTTTTGGTTATGGCAGTTTAATCAACTCATCTTCACGTCAGCTTACCGGTCAGACAGGGCAAGCGATCCCTGCGATTGTTCATGGCTTGATTCGCCATTGGAGCAAGATCGATGACAGCTATGTCTTATCCCCTTTGATCGTCAATCTCGGCGAAGGACAAGTGAATGGTGTGTTGCTTGAGGTGGATGATATTGCACTGGCTGAGTTTGATCGCCGTGAGCGTGGTTATCACCGTATCGAATTAAAGGCCTCTCAGATAGAAAGCCAAGATGAATTCAAACAGGATCAACCGATCTGGGTTTACATCAAAGACGAGATTGAAGCACCTTGCGAAAACAGCCCTATCGTTCAAACCTACGTCGATACTGTATTAGCAGGATGTTTAGAGGTGTCTGAAAGCTTTGCGGCGCACTTCGTTAAACACACACAAGGTTGGCATCACCCATTAGAAAATGATCGCCACCAGCCTAAATACGGCAACCTTGCTGGGGTTTCCGATCACCATCACAGTGTGATTGATGGCTTGATACTAACTGTACGCAGCTAGTCGTTTACTAAATAATAGCTAAACTATAGCGTCGCCTACCCCTTTTTTGAGAAAACCTAAATGCCTAATGCTGATTCCACCCTAAACAAACGTATGGGAATCGTTGCGCTCACCTGGCCAATTTTTATCGAAGTTCTTTTAAGAACCGCACTCAACACCAGTGATGTATTCATGTTATCGGGATACTCGGACAAAGCCGTGTCTGCCGTTGGTGTTATTTCTCAGATATCCTTTTTCCTGATCATTGTCTCGACCATGGTCAGCAGTGGTACGGGTATTCTAATCGCGCAATACAATGGTGCTTCCCGCACTCAAGAGAGCGCTCACGTGGGTGTAGCAAGTATCATTCTGGCCATTATTGCCGGTGTGCTACTGAGTGTGATTGCCGTTCTTGTTGCTGAATATTTTATCCCGCTTTATCAACTCGAACCTCAAGTCGAACAGTACGCGCAAGAATACCTGTTCATCAGTGGTGCTCTCACCTTCAATGTAACCATAGGTGTGGTTCTCACCACTATTTTGCGCAGTCATGGCTATTCAAAGTCACCGATGGTGATCAATATGATTGCAGGTGTCATCAACGTATTCGGTAACTACTGTGCCTTATATCAACCTTTTGGTTTGCCTGTATACGGCGTGCAAGGGGTTGCGACCGCGACCGTCATTAGCCAAGTAATCGGAATGTTGATCTTGATTGGTGTGGTCAGAAGCAAAGGGATTTATCTACCAGTGAAGCAGTTTAAATCTGTGCCGAAAGCCATCTATCAACAAATCATGAAGATCGGCTCGATGAACGCTGGAGAAGTGCTCTCTTATAACATGGCTCAGATCAGCATTACCTTCTTTGTAGTGCAGATGGGTACGTCTTCACTGGCTGCGTTTACTTACGCACAAAACATCGCTCGCCTCTCTTTTGCGTTTGCACTGGCAATTGGTCAAGGCAGCCAAATCCAAACAGGCTATTACATTGGTAAGGGTTGGATCGACGAGATTACCAAGCGCGTGCAGCGTTACTTTGTGGTTGGCTTTATCGCGTCAACCGCGATCACCTGCATGGTGTATGTGTTCCGTTTCGAAATTCTCGATCTGTTCACGCAAGATCCAGAGATCATTGCGCTAACGGCGGCACTGATTGCAGGTTCCATCATTCTTGAAGCTGGACGAGTATTTAACCTTATCTTTATCTCTTGTCTAAAGGCTGCTGGCGACATTAAATTCCCGATCAAAATGGGCATTCTCAGCATGTGGGGCATTGGGGTTGCCATGAGCTATTTGCTTGGCGTGCATTGGGGTTATGGCGTATTGGGTGCTTGGATGGCAATCGCGATGGACGAGTGGTTCCGTGGAATCATCATGGCCTATCGCTGGCGAGCTAAGAAATGGACTCGATTCTCTTTTTAGGTTGTTGTTGATACGTCGAAATTTATCTCGACCAAAAGAAAAAAGCGCTAGGGGGAGCTAGCGCTTTTAAGACCAACTAAGTCCGTTTAGCCTGGTAGATTTTTAAGCTATATCATAAGGATATAACCAATTTTTTTACTTAGGTAAATCAAAAAGCCTATTCTTTACGACTGCTTTGAGCCGTAAATTAAGTATAGTCGGGTTCTTATAATAAACCGGATTTTTCTAAAATTAATTCATATGAATTTGACGATTAACCGACACAATAAACTATTCGGAAATCACAGATGAGATCGCATTAGTAATCAGCTTTCTAAGTAGTTTATTTTTATCATCTAAATGCTTTGCCTTTCGATAAACAAGCTGGATATCAAAATCTGGAACATCAATTGGTGGCTTCACAGCTAGTAAGGTTTCTTCACTATCCATATCCTTGCGCGCGACTAGCTTGGGGACAATACACAATAGTTCTCTGCCACGAATGAGCCGCTTAACAGTTAAAAAGTTACTGGAAGATATCGCGACTTTCCGGCTTAAACCTAGTTCACCTAAACGAGTGTCCACTCCCGTCTTTAAAGCCGCTGCCGGAGAAACGAGCGCGTGCTCGACAGCAACAAATTGTTCTAGCGACATCGGCTCCTCAATAGATAGAACCAATTGATCAAGTAAACAAACATGTTGCTCCGTATACAAATGCTTTGTTCGATATTGCTTTGGTACCTCACCAAAGCTACCTATCGTCATATCAAGCTTGGCATCGTCAAAGACTTGCTGGTAGTTACTCAGGTTTACATTGAACAACGCTACTTGGGAATAAGGAGAGGATTGCTTAATCAGGTCAAACAATATTGGAGCGAACATCTGCTCGGCATAATCAGTGAGACCAATCTTCCAAGTCCCTTTATAAGTCTCTGCATCAAACGATTTAGATAACAGAACTTCAGACTGGATGGTATTCAGTAGCGCGTCCACGGTACTTGATAGTTCAATGGCTCGGTCGGTTGCCTCCATCTTGCTGCCCACGCGCTCAAACAAAGGGTCATCAAACAACTTTCGTAGCCGTTGTAAGCTATGGCTCATCGCAGATTGGCTGACATAACAACGCTCAGCAGCCTTACTCACGCTATTCGTTTTATACAAAGCCTGCAGTGCAATCAACAAGTTAAGGTCGATCCCTTTCCAATTAAAATCAGCCATGCCAGCAAACCCATTTCATTCATAGTTATAATTAAAACAATTAATTTGAATCATAGTCTAACTCCACCTAAATTACGCTAAACATTTATCTGGAATCGAGCATGCTTTCAATTTTTAAAACCTTTTTCTGGCTTGGCTGGATTAGCTTTGGTGGACCAGCAGCACACATTGGCTACTTCCGTAAAACCTTTGTTGAGAAACTGAATTGGTTGTCCGACGAAGAGTACGGGCAGATTGTCGCTCTTAGCCAATTTCTACCGGGCCCAGGTTCAAGTCAGGTTGGCTTTGCGGTTGGCTACAAGAAAGGTGGACTAACAGGTGCTATTGCTGCATTTGTCGGCTTCACTTCCCCATCTGTGATTCTGATGCTGATATTGGCGTTAGTCAGCAACCAACTATTGGAAGCACCACTTTTCAATTCAA
Source organism: Vibrio sp. 10N.261.55.C5 (assembly GCF_041470505.1). NCBI lineage: Bacteria > Pseudomonadati > Pseudomonadota > Gammaproteobacteria > Vibrionales > Vibrionaceae > Vibrio > Vibrio sp. 10N.261.55.C5. Next base: position 44,382 of record NZ_JBFRMS010000031.1, on the reverse strand, counting down.
TCATTCACGGGCTTAAGTTATTAGCAGTAGTGGTTGTGGCTGATGCAACCTTTGGTATGTACAAGAACTTTTGCCAATCGAAGATAGCAACCGCATTATGTGTGATTACCGCGATTGTTCTGCTACTGATTCCAGGCATCTGGCCTCAAGTTTTAGTGCTTCTATTTGCAGCGATGGTTGGCAGTAAGTTCTTGACGTCTCAAGAGCTCAAAACGATACCTTCAACGCAAAAAATATCGGTAACGCCTCTCGTGATTTTTGTTGCTTTGCTGGTTGGTCTGCCTCTATTCAGTGCTTACTCTCAAGGTATTGAAGTATTTGGCCTATTCTACCAAGCAGGTAGCTTAGTATTCGGTGGCGGCCACGTAGTACTTCCGTTGCTACAAAATGGTATTGGTGACCAACTGTCTCAAGATGCCTTCTTAACAGGTTATGCAGCAGCACAGGCAGTACCAGGGCCTATGTTTACACTTGCGACTTACTTAGGTTATGTATTGATGCCATCGGCACCGATCACAGGCGCACTACTCGCAACGATTGCTGTGTTCTTACCGGGCTTCTTATTACTATTAGGTGTGTTGAAAAACTGGCAAGCAATTGCGAGTAAACCTTTGGTGGCTGGCGCTCTTACTGGTGTGAATGCGGCGGTTGTCGGTTTATTGTTGGCAGCGCTATATCAACCGATCTTCACAAGCGCAGTGAGCAGTGGTTTAGACTTCGCTTTGATCATTGTTGGCGTGTGGCTACTAAAAACAATGAAGATGGCAATCGTATGGATGGTAGCTCTGTTTATTGCAATAGGGTTTGGACTCGGAGTTATTTAATATAATGCCCACTAATTCTAATTAGTGGGCATTATAATTTTCGGATTATGCGACCGTTGAGATAGTGGTTATTCTTCTATCTGTGTAGAGGCTGGACTGGCATCGTCTTGGTTAAAAGACTCTGGGGGAATATACACATCAGCACGTCTGTTTTGAGCTCTACCTTGAGAAGTTTTGTTACTTGCGATTGGCTCAGACTCACCCAATGATTTCAGGGTCATTTTCTCTTTTTCAACACCGTAAGTGAAAAGCTGTTTAGAAGTGCTTTGAGCTCGATCTAGCCCCAACCCTTGGTTGTAAGCTTCACTGCCCACCCAATCGGTATGGCCTTCAACCGTCACTAAGTAGTCATTGTCTGCGAGATGTTTTGCCACATCAACAAGCACTTCACGAGCAAGAGGGGTCAGATAATAACGATCAAAGGCGAAGTTAACACGAGCAACGAGCTGCCCTTTGTCACTATCGAAGCTAGCAATACCAAGGTTTGATATATAAGTGAGACAATCACTTGGATCAGTGATCAACTGTGAGCGCTTAAGAAGCTCCCACTTGAGAGCTGGATCATGACTTCCCTCATGAATTTGCCAATAGCCATCACGATGACTAGCCACCCCTTGAACTTCACCAATTTCGATGGTGTGAGAATACTCTGAAAAAGTATTCCCACAATATTCTACTACCTGATCACTAATCTCCTGCCCATAACTAGAGAAAGAAACAAGCATACCTAGTGCTAGCATTGTATTTTTCATCTTTACTCACCCGTATAGTCTCGATACACCAGTACCTCGAGATCCTTTCTCAATTAAATTTTGAATACGTTCAATCAATTCTTCGCGACTACGTACATCGATAATATCTTCATCAGGATTTAAGACACACTTCTGAAATCCATTTTGTTTAGTCGCATCAAAATCAACACCTATAACACCTATATACAGGCTGCCATTCTCAGATTGAAAGTGCTCTCTTGCAGCATTGCACATATTGGCATCAACTAAGTCGGGTAAAATACTCGTATATGGATATTCTTGACCATCACTCAAAATAATCATAATTTTGACTCTTTGACTGTATTCATCAATCTCCTGCTGACTAGCCGAATTACTTGGCATGCCATCATTAAGTACTTGAAGCCCTCTTAAAATACCTTGATATGAAGCCGTATTGCCTCCTGAATTCATATCCTGCATTTCTTCAATCAAATCAGAATCACTGGTAAGAGGAATCACATAGTGACCTATGCCATTAGTCATCGTCATTGAGCTATTGTAAATAACATTAGTATCCGCTCTAAAGTCAAATTTTAAATCTGTATTATCTCTTTTATAGTTAAACATATCATCAACAGATTTCTGATAATCTATATACTCTGGTATTTCAAGACGTCTAGATTTAATATTTAAAACATCCAACACTCTCTTAGCTTGTTTGTGCTGATTATTATTCCCAATATAAGGGCAATCAAATATATCATCGGCACAATCTTCGACTTCACTTAATGTTCTTTTTGACCAAAAACGCCAATTGACTTTTTCATACGTTTTAGAGGAAACAGAAGAGTGGTAATCACTTCTATACCTCAACTGACTTCCTGAGAATAAATTGTTATTAATTTTATCCTGAACTCTGAGGTTAAAAGGAACAATCGCTAGACGGTTAAGCACTGTAGAATCACCTTCACGCACAACCAAAATATTATCAGCAAGATCTGAAACAGCTAGTTTGAGAGTTTGAATCTTTGTATTTACATCACCACTTGCCCCACTCCAATCCCGATTCATTGATCCTGAAAAGTCAGTGACTAGCACAATGTCTACTAATTTATCACCTAGATAGTAAGGATATTTCGCGGCGAGCGCTGAGCCTGCAAGCTTTTGATTTTCATCGAATGAGGGAATTAAATTACTCGCAAACCACGAATTATGGGTAGTCACTGCTGCAACTTCATATTGAATTTTCTCGGTATCATCATTCGCCGCAGTTGGCTCCTCATAAGTCCTTACTGTCGTGATATCTATATGCTCGATACTACGCACATAATCATCAACATATCGAGTCGCTAAAGCATCTGCTTCATTCGATTTATCATCAATTGTTATTGCAAGGGCAGCAGCTTGTGCAGCATCTCTCAAACGACTTGTTTCTTGAATATATCGAGTTCCCTCGAGTGCAAAAACTGACACGCCTAACAAAGGTATTAACGTCAGTCCAAGCCAAATTGCGGCAATACCTCTCTGACGATGAGGACCGCGATTAAATGTATTTGGGTTTATCATATCTACCTCCCAACCATCACCGAACTCGATGAAATGGTTATTTCTGATAAATTAGCAATCCCCAACAAACGTGCAAACCAAGATGAATTACTTTCACATAATGACACTTGGTAAAGAGGGAAAGAGACTCCGTTCTCTACAGGAACCAAAGCCTCTTTCGATGAAATTAATGGTACATTACAACCTAAGTTGTTGAACTGGTCACTTTCGAATGAATCAATATTTGCAGCAGAGCCATCGTGCATAGCTTCAACTCTCAGCGCTACGCTTTCTGGAGCTGTGTTTAGCAGACGAGCGGCAATAATGACCATTTCGTCTCTATCATCACCAGTTAAGATGACATTTTCATCATAATATCGAGTGCGCTCTTTCATTACGTTAACCAGAGCAAAACTCACTCGGTCGAGTTTTGCTCTAACCAATAACTTATGACTCACGTCACTCATAAAATAAAATATGGCTATAACGACAAATAAAATGAGTGCTAACTCAATGGTAAAGGCGCCACGCTGCAGTGTTGAGTTGCGTTTTTTTCGAAAGCCTCCATTATTTGTTAATTCCGATATGTTCATCTAACACTCTCCCAACCCTCGTGCTCGAGAGTAAGTAACACTGAAGATGAAATTATTTCAGAATTTCCACCAAGCAAAGGTAAAATAGGTTCATATTGATAACTCAATGATATTTCGGCGAAGGAATATCCCGAATCATCAATCAGCATATCGGCATCATTAAGATAATTATCAGATAAAAGATCCTCATAGCTCACATAATATTTTCCTGCCATTGAAAAGTTATCAACAGGCGTCAGTGAAGACCATAATTTACTTTCATCATTCATCACGTTGAAAAAGCTGGTATTATAACTGGTGTATGAATCATCTCCCTGAAAAACAGTCGTTGACCTAACCGATTCTCTGAGCGCAAACTCAACCAAATTTGAGACGTAAATCCGATACGCCATTTCGAATATCATTACCGTCGCCGTGATGAGAATGATGATGCCTAAAGCCACCTCGACGGTTAGAGACCCCCTAGCATACTTGACTATTCTTCTCATATTGAACTCCCAGCGCCTGAAGATAGGCGTCTAGACATGGTTGTAACTTCATTGATTGAATAACTACTACCTAAAACATCACTGGCTTGTTTAACATGACCTAACTTAATCAAAGCAATAGCTAAATTTGCCTGAACTTTTTTATTTTTAGGATCAGACAAGTACAATGGAAGTAATAAATCAATCACTTCTTGATATCTTCCATCAGCAAACTTAATCAATGCCAAATTATTCTTTATCGCAGTATCATTGTAACCTTTGATTCTGGCATTATTAAAATATTTCTCGGCTAACTCATAATCTCCATTCATGCAGTGAGATATCCCCAATAGAACATCTACTTCTGCCGTATTATTTCCCAACTCAATAGAACGTAGATAAGACTCTACCGCCAAAGCATCGTTATGATCTGCATTATAAACTTGACCTCGTAATTGAGATAACTCCCAATTAACCACTTTCAAGCCTAAAAGATAATCACTATAAAACCTTGCTGATTCAATATCACCCTTATCAAAATAAACTTTAGCTAGCTCCTGCATAGAAACTGTATCGTTGGGGGATTCTTCAAGCTTACCTTTATAATAGGTAACTAAACCATCATAATTACCCACTCGCACCATGCTATCGACTTTATCGTCTAGACTTAGTTCAGGTTGACTTGAAACGCAACCGGCTAACAACATCAATAAAAGAGTAAAAATAAAATATCCAACCCTCATAATACGCTCCTAAATAAGACCCATTTGAACAAATCCAGGTGCTAAAATTAAGACAACGATAGGCATCATAATAAGTAAAATCAAAGGTATACTCATTTTAGCGGAGAGTTTACCCATCTTTTCCTCAACGGTAAGCAACTGCATTTTACGCATATCCTCAGCCAAATCAGATAAGATCATTGAAATAGAAGATCCGTATTGAATATTTTGAATAATAGTCAAAACAAAACTCGACATTTCAGGGGAAGGAACACGTTCAGACAAATTGTACAATGCTTTATCAATACCTTGAATCTTACCAAAATCTGACGTCTTTTTTATTTGATAGCATAAATCACGATCGAAGTTTTCAAGTTCCTTTGACAAATAAGCAAAAGATGCCTCTATCGTCATACCTGTCTGCACACAAACAGACATCATATCTAACAAATAGGGAAGGTTTATCGAAATCTTTCTAACAACCGCCTTTTGCTTCAAACTTAAGATCAGGTCAGGGAGGAGAACTGCTGTTATCAAACTAATAACCGCTAAAATGAATTTTGTTTCTATTGCAATATCCATTATCCAAACAAAAAATAATAGAACACAAAAAAACAACACCTTAAATGGAAAGTAATAAATAGCTAACTGGTGACTATGAATACCAGCATCTCTAATTTTTTGCTCGAGTTCACCTCTGTGCTCTTTACCAAATTTGACAATGAATGAATTAATCCTAGAGGTTCTATGTATTTTATGTGTTGTACTTAAAAGCATCTCTATTCTTTTTTCTTTCTTCAGGCCAACTAACATATTCATTATTAGATACAAACCTAAAACCACCGAAATTAGTAGGATAAAAGTATTCATAATCTTACCCTTTTAACAAGGATCCATACGATAAATAGGCCTAACAACTCACTACCTAACACATAATAAAGTATCCATTGTCCTTCTGGGTCATGGAGAATAAATTGAATATTATCTGGATTAACAAAATTTAGCATAATAGCAAAACACAACGGTATAGCTGCCACTATTTTGGCTGATATTCTCGCTTCAGACGTCATCGCCATTTTTTTTCTTTCCATTGCACGTGCATCGACTAACACTCTAATCAGCCTAGCTAACACTCCCTTAAGTTGGCCTCCACGATTCAGATTGGCTCTTATTGCAATCGTAAAAAAAATGTATTCTGGATAGGGAAAAACCTCACAAGATCGTTTTAAAACATCCTCAGAGCTTTCACCTAGACGAAGTCGGTCACCCATTAACTTAAATTCACGTCCAACTTCACCATCCATATTCCCTCCAACAAATACAAATGCCTGCATCAAACTTTCACCAGCAGTCACCGCACTCATTAATATGTTCAGAGCATCAGGAAATGTCCGCTGAAATATTTTTCTCCTCACATTTTTTAGTCTGAAGTAACCGAATAATAACAAACACAAGATTGAAGCTGCCAGAATAAATACTGAACGAATGTAAAAAAAATGATACACAATATAATAAGATATCGCAGTACTAAAAATGACATAAAGCAATATAATAAACTTAGCTCTTGAACCTAATATTCCTATAGTTGGATGTATATCTCTTCGAATGTTTCTCCAACTCGCCTTAGGGAGCAATCCACTTATATCAATAACTGAAATATCATCTTCTTTTTGCGCATTTTTCAATTCTGGAAAATAATCAACCACTTTTGATTTTTTATCATCAAAGAGTAAAAATATAGCAATTCCAAATAAAATAAAAGAGATCCAAATGATCATGTCCCTACCCCTTTAAAGGATTCCATCAGTTCATTATATAAACCGAAAAAATGGGCTTTTCGTACCAAGTGGGATCTCTGCATGATACCTTCTGTAACAAACTTGCCTTTTACATTCTCACCATAATTGACTTCATCATATTGGAAGGAAAATATCTCTTCCATGACAACACTATCCCCTTCAATTCCGACAATTTCTGAGATACTTGTTACTTTTCGAGAACCATCGCGCAAGCGATTCACTTGAACAACCATTTCAATTGAACTGACAATAGCCTTACGAATGGCATCCAATGGCTGGTTTAAGTTTGCCATCATAATCATAGATTCGACTCGGCTGATAGCATCTCTTGGTGTATTAGCATGTAGGGTAGACATAGACCCTTCGTGACCGGTGTTCATCGCCTGCAGCATCTCAAACGCTTCTGAACCACGACACTCACCAAGAATAATGCGATCAGGTCGCATACGAAGCGCATTAATCACCAAATCTCTCTGTGTCACTAGGCCAGTACTTTCAATGCTCTTAGTTCGCGTTTCAAGTCGAACTAAATTAGGCTGTTGAAGCCGAAGTTCAGCAGCGTCTTCTATTGTTATCACCCTCTCATCATCACTAATATAATGTGATAAAGCATTAAGTAACGTTGTTTTACCTGAACCTGTACCACCAGAAATCAAAACATTTAACCGACAACGAGAAGCAATCGATAGCACCCTTGCCATATCTAGAGACATAGAATTAAATTCGACCAAAGATTCCATCGTGATATTTTGCTCACGGAACTTACGAATAGAAATCGTCGTACCATCTAAAGCAATCGGAGGAATAACGATATTTACTCGGCTACCATCTTCGAGTCGGGCATCCACTGTAGGGGATAGCTCATCAACTCGGCGACCAACTCGAGAGGCGATTTGTTTAGCAATATTGAGAAGTTGGTCTTCATTGACAAAAGTAATATCTGAACGTTCCAATTTACCGTACTTTTCATAAAATACTTCATTTGGGCCATTAACGAGTATGTCAGTTATCGAAAAGTCTTCAACAAGCGGTTGAATAGGTCCTAATCCAAATAGCTCATCTAGCATACTTTTAACAATACTAGACCGCATCATTGCCGTTACTGGACGCTCATTATTGCTAGAAAGTACATCAACAGCACTTCTAACTTGTCCCTCTAAATCATTGCGATTCATGGTTTGAATCGCTTCGACATCAAGCGCTTCAAAGATCTGAGTGCGAAAAGATATATATAGCTCTTTAGTTGTGCTCATCGTGCCACCAGTCTATTTAACCAACCCTGATGTTTTTGCACTGATTGACCATTTATTAAGTTTGATAGGTCCTCAATCGTTTTACGAATGCTTTTCTCATGTTTATGTGCTCGCTTACCTTCTACGATTAAATGAGACAGCCTTTTACAATAAGGCATATCAATATCAAGTTTTGACTCAAGGTATTTTGTTATATCACTTTGTCCAATAACGAATGTACTCTCTGGTCTATGATGGTTGGCCAGAGTAATTATTCGAGTTCGCCGACTTTGTGACACTTGATTTTGTTCGAGTGCTGATAGCAATGCACGTGCATTTCTTACTGATGAAACGGAAGGCTCTAGGACAACGATGATTACATCATAAGTTTCTATTAATGCATGCGGGGTAATTTTAAAATCGATACTTCCAGAAAAATCCTCGATAATAAAATTAGCACTTCTATTTAATAGTTCACATAATGTTTGATTATAATCATAAATGAATTTTTGGTCTTGTTCTCCTTGCAATGACAGCAGTCTAAAATTTTTTCTCACTTGTGTTAAATAGCTTAACGCTCCGTCATTATCTAATTCATGAATTGGGACAGAATATTCATCAATCAATCTAGATTGAAAATTTTCCAAACCAATTAACACATCGATATTTGAGTCACTGTATTGGTGATCGACTAATATTGTATCAATACTTTGCGTAGATAACATTGAACTCAACTCAGTGGAAATCAGAGAAGTACCAACCCCACCTTTACTACCCACAACAGCAACGCGCTTTGCCTTACGCTTTTCACTCACACCAGAAAAAGATTCTAAATTTGCTTGAACATTTAGTATAAAGTCAGAAAATTCAAATTTATTAATAGGCCAATATAGATAGTAAAATCCCATTTCTTTTAATTCACGAAGCTTAACTATAGAGTCCTGCTGTCCTATAATTATCAGCCCTTTTCGGGTAGGGAGATGACTAGCGAAATTTTGAGCATCGTCCGCCATTGTTTCTGAGTTACATAACTCCAGTAAAACAATGTTTGATTTTTGTTCTTCATAGAACTTTTTATTTACATCCGTGTTTTTAATAAATTGTGGTTCATCCCAACCTTCAAATTGAAACATTTCTTTTACGAGATCAACACACTCCTGCGATTGATACACTAATACGCAATCAGATGGACTATTATTAATGCCTGATAAATCTTCCGCAGCTGCGGACTCTTTCATTGTTTTAACTAAATCAAACATTATAATCCCTCCACGAGCCTTTCCTTGTGAATAACCTGCCCAACTCTTGCCGCTTCCACAAAACAGTTTTTGCTCACATCAACACCTTCTACAGAAGCAAACTTACACTTTTCCTGTAATAGAGAGTGGTAGATCACTGTAATTTTAAGATCTTTGTCTAATTCGATATTTTTATGCACACTGAACGCCTCAGCAGACAGTGGTAACTTTTCAAATTCATTCACAACATTGTCAATCAAATTTTTTGAATTTCGATTCCTATATTCAAATTTATAAGAAGCTCCGGGATCTATATCGTTAACTTTAGCGATAAGATTACTTAGCTGTTTTTTGGTTTCAGGAATAGATTTCACACTAAATTTATAGATATGAGTCTCTGGATAAACTAAGTATTCACTACCTTTGCCGCTCAGGTAACGCTCAGCACACCCCGATATAAGAAACATCATGACCACTATTACAATTAATTTCTTCATTGTATAAATCCTCCTTGAGATAGCAGTTCAATTGTAGGATCACTACCACTGTTTACTTCAGCTGGAGAATCGATATTGAGCCAACGATGAAATGTAGAAGTCTTATGCATTTGAGGCAGCTGTACCTGCTTACTTTTTATTGGTTGAACCAAATTCACTGTCGCAACAATTAACAGTTCGGTTCTTCTTCTATCCGTCGAAGATTTTCTAAATGCCGCGCCTAAAATTGGAATATCACCGAGCAGGGGGGTTTTCTGTAACTCTTCCAAGTCAGAGCTGCTCATTAGCCCGCCCAGTACGAAACTGTCACCATCACCCAACTCGATCGTCGTCATGGCTCTACGCGTTGCCAATTGTGGAACCTCAATGCCTGCAGCTCGAATATACCGCTCGACTTCGCTCACTTCGGGAAGCAACTGCATACGAATACGCTCTTCGCTCATCACATTGGCCGTCAAACTCAAACGAACACCGAACTCTTTAAACGTAATGTTTATATTATTGTTCGTGGTTACGATTACGGGAATTTCCCCACCGACTAAGAAGCTCGCGGACTCACCGGAAATAACGGTCAGATTTGGTTCTGCTAAAATTTGCGCGACATTTTCATTGCCCAACGCTGTAATAACAGTTGTAAGGTCAGCAGCATCGAACTGTTGGAATAGAAACTCTCCGACACCCGCCCCCACGCTTGACCAATCAACACCGACTGTCTGCGCAAAATTTTCAGTTACCTGAGCGACCGAGATTTTGACATTAACCTGCTTCGCTGTTGCGACCTCAAGTAGCTCTAATATTCCATCCCAAGTCATATTCCTAGCAAAAATCATATCTTGTGGTTCTGGAATATCGATAAGATCGGTTTCTATTTCAAGCAACCGAGTGGCTTCATACCTTGCTACTTTCTCACGCCCCAGCAGGGTTGCGACCATCCGATATATATCATCACGCTGCTGGTTTGAATCAACCACACCGCTTACCGCAACTTGCATTCCTACGGACTCTAGCTTAATGTCTAGCTTTGGATAATGGAGTTTAATCTGGCGACGAACTTGGCTCAGATCCACATCGACGATGATTTTCTCGGACAATAGTAATTTATTGCTTTTGCCATAGATTTCGAGTCGCGCTTGCCCCACTTCTTTCGCAAAAACGACAATTGTTTTTTCATCGATAACATTATAGTCGGCTATATCTGGTGCGCTAATAAACACTGTTGTGATCGTTTCATTGAGAGAGATATGCTGTCCTTCAAATTGAGTAATATATCGCTGCGAAGCGAATACCATTGAGTTTATCAACAGCAGATTCATCACTAATACCCATCTCGTTATCTTTGCTGTTATACCCATTACAGTTCGCCCCCTTGAACGGTCTGACGTCTTGAACCTCTTAACTCCGACACTCCACTATAATTTTCAATAACATTTCTGACGTCAGCATCAATCGGAACTTCATAGCTATTGCTGCGGTACACCTCCAAATGCATCGTTTTCTCAGCAAGCGACACCTTTGCAATATCTACCGGATCAATCTCAATAATGACAACAGCTTGCCCGGTTTCCTCACCTGCGGATGCCGCCGGCTGAAACGTAGAATCGAGATTACCATCATCACCTTTGCTGCCACTCGACGTACCGAGCACCTTAGCTCGCTTAAGAAGTAAATTAGCATTAACACCATTAAAGCCAATACGTCTATCAAGGTCACCGGACAGATTTTCCACCGGCGAGCTTATTGATAACACATCAACATAAATTCCAGGTCTTATATAATCTAATATTAGGTTAGTACTGCTGACTAATAGTGGGTAAGGCTCTTTACCTTCTGATATAAGCAAATCAATATACCCAGGAGAACCTTTTTTATTTTGGTATTCGGGTAAAACCAAATCACCTTGGGATAAATTTCTATTAAGTAATGTGGCTGGAGAAAAATCTAAATTTACATCAGCCTTAATCCCTTCCCCAATGGCCAAACTCTTAAGAATTTGCTCTCTCTTAACCAAAGAAGCATCGATCGGTTTCCCCTTAACGAGTTGGATGTTTGCTCGCCAGACCTGAACGTATTCTTCAGTTTTTTCAACCGTAGGTTCACTCGTCTTATTTAGGTTCTGATATATTCCATAACCGCCGATTGCAACAGCTGCTACAGCAACAAACAGACTGAGACTTTTTTTCATACAAAACCTCCTGTTACAACATTTTTGAAAATGACCAGTGCAAAACCACTACAGATCGCAACGCCATATGGAATGCCTTCATTCGTCGGTTTTAAAGTGCTTAATCCATCCCAAATATTGGAACCATATTTCCCACAAAAATGAAGTATTAGATAAGTAACAGAAATAACTCCACCAATCAAAATCACCAATATAGTGGCTACAAACATATCGTTCGCTGGTATCGCTAAAGAGAAGGCTAAAATAAGCTTAACATCGCCCCCACCAATTAAATTCATCAACCAAAAAACAATCAGAATAATACCCAGAGCAAAAATAAATAACATTTTACCAAAATCGAATATTGTAAATCCTAAGGTAAAAGAAGCTATCGCAATCATTGCAATACAAAAATTAGGTATTTTCCTTTCTTTTATATCTTTAACACATATTATCACGCTAAAAATCATTAGAAGGATAAATGCCGTAATATATAACATAATTGACTCATACTTTATTTGTGACAAATAATCTTACAGGCTACCTAACATATCTGTAAGTGTTATTAGGTAGCCAAAATCACCTATAAAGTGGTTAATTAAAATACCTAAACGCCGCTTATTTCAGTTTGAATCTCATCAAACGCGTCTTCTAAATCATCTACAAAGCTAGTCGCATCTGTATAAAAAACAACAATTAACATAGTTGCCATAGCTACCGCAATTAAACCATATTCAATAGCTGTCACACCTCTCTCGTCTTTTCTTAGATCAGCAATAAAATTTGTCGTATACACGTAAAGTTTAGTAATCATGATGCCATCCTTTTTTCATGCTTCTAGTGCAAAGCAATTAGATCTTAGTAATCAGATCACTTTCTCACATTCGGTTACTATCGGTTTCCCCGATATCCAAACTAAAAATACACACTATTTAAAAGTGGTTATTTATTCATATTATCTATCTAATTAATTTAAAGGGATTTAGCTTCTAAATTAATATTTATTCTTGAAAATTAAGTTGATTGCATCCAAAGTAAAAGTGTGATCTACATCACACTTTAATTTCAAATAGTGCCAATTCAGATTATTAGTATTAGCCTAATACTTACGGTGCAAAGTCTGCAGGAGGGAGATATGAGGCTCACTTTAGACAATTTAATCTCATTTCATACTGTTGCCTCTGAAGGTTCGTTCAGTTGTGCTGCGAGGAAACTAGGTAAATCGCAATCAACGATAAGTGGAGCGATAAAAAATCTAGAACAAGATTTAGGATATTTTCTTTTTGATAGAGGTGGTCACACGGTATCATTAACCGATAAAGGAAAAAAAATATATGCGCTAACCACACCAATAATAAGCAAACACAAAGAGTTAAGTAACATTGCTAAAAATCTATCAAATTCAAATTTAACAAAAATAAAAGTAGGTATTGACCTACTAATGCTAAATTCAAATGTAAGAAATGCTCTTATTGAATTTTCTGAGGAGTTTCCAGAAGTTGAGATAAACGTTGTAACAAAACCAAGCTATATTTTAGGTGATTATATCAATCGTAAGAAAATTGATATCGCGATAGGAAACCCCTATCACAAAACCATCTATAACTTTAATATAGAAGAATTGTTTTTAGTTAATTGCATTTGGGTGGCGAGTAAAGAAGTCGTTCAAAACTCAAAATTCAATTCAAAAAACAATCGATTGTTATTGCTTGATGGATATAAAGATATTATTGATTATTCCATCATTTCAAGCCATAACATTTGGGTATTGGATGATATTAGTACTATCCTTGAACTCTGTAGCGCAGGGAAAGGGATAGCCCTTCTTCCACAGCATATCATTGAAACCAAAACAGTAATGAACAAATTAATAAAAATACCCAGTGATACTCAATTGTTTGGTAAGCAAATATATGCGTCTATGATCTGGCCATTGCACAGTGAATTTGGAAAATATCATCAGTGGATTCATAACAGACTAAGAAGTACCTATCACCTATGAAACATGAACAACAACTCTATTAAAATATGAAGTATCTCTGCCTTTCAGTTTCATTGATATTAATTAGTTTTAATAGTGAGATCTCAGCGAAAGTGACTTATATGAGAGACTCGATAAACTCTTATGAAGAACTGCAAGAAAATCAAAGATTGCAGCGAATTGTGGTTCCGAAAAGCAAAAGAATACACGAAATACGAGCTTCCAAAACCGATCCACCCGTACTTCTATCCCATAAAATCACTGACAGCGTCAGCAATAAATATACAATATATCAAACTCACATTGAGCGTTCTGCAACAAAGTGGGAAATTCCATCATCATTAATCGTTGCTATGATACACGCCGAAAGTTTCTTCGACCCAAATGCTGTTTCCCACGCCTCTGCTATTGGATTAATGCAAATTCTTGTTAATGGTGGGGCAGCTGAAGTTTCACGTGAACTCTATGGCAATAGACCTATCAGAGCACAAGATCTCTTTATCCCTGAATTCAATATTGATGTAGGGACCGCTTATTTGCATCTCTTGGAGACGAAGTATCTCAACAACATTCGCTCCTCTAGCGCGAGAAGACTACTAGCAATTGCTTCCTATAACTGTGGCTTATCTAATCTAATGAAATACTCCTTCGGTGATAAAGACATCAGTTCATTCTCCAAAAATATCAATAAGTTATCAGTTGATGAGTTATATACAATGCTAACAACACAATTACGTATTTCAGAAACAAGAACTTACGTAGCAAAAGTGTACAAACTAAACAAGCAATACCAAGCCTTGCTCAACTGATGCATATATTCTTATATGGCGATGGCGATCATTAAATTTCTAACCTAAAATTTGAATTGATAACAGCTCTGGTAATTGAATACAGTGGCAGGGTTGTTTCGATAATATCTTATAATAAACCGTGGACTTACACGTAGCGGATACCGAATCAAAAATAGCTGTAATTTCTTATCAATGTGGCTACAAGGATGTGTCGTATTTTTCAAGAATTTTTAAGAAAAGGACGGGCGTAACCCCTGCAAGCTACAGACGTGCCTGCACAGATAACAGAAAACGCTAATTTTACTCCCTAAAAGAAAAAATCATGGTACATTTAACATGATTTTAACAAAAATAACCAAAAATAACTTAGCGAAAAACATGGAGTTAGACAATGATTCAGCCTAACGAGTTTAGCCAAGAACAAGCAACAGCTCTCCCTACACCCGATGACATGATTTTAAAATGGGCAGAAGAACGCCCAGATGAAGTCTATTTGAAACAGATTATTAACCGCCAATTTGTCGAATTTACTTATAAAGAAGTAGCCGACAAAGCACTGAAACTGGCGTCAGCATTAGAAGGACTCGGAGCTCAACCTGGCGATCGAGTCGCTCTCGTATCGAAAAACTGTGCAGAGTGGTTCATCTGCGATCTTGCCATGATGTTAGGAGATTTTGTCAGCGTCCCAATCTTTCCAACAGCGGGTGCAGATACCATTCAGTACTGTATCGAGCATAGTGAAAGTAAAATTGTGATTGCGGGTAAGCTTGACGATCCTAAAGCCACTCAAAAAGTACTTGATGACAATCCGAGCTTGGTGAGTATTTCACTGCCATACGACAGCGCAGTGAAGTGCCAACACACTTTCGAGCAGCTCATTGAGACACATGAACCATCAACCAAACGCCCTCAGCATCACGACGATAAGCTGATGTCACTTGTTTATACATCGGGTACATCAGGGTTACCAAAAGGCGCAATGCTCACCTACGGCGCGTTTACTTGGTCTGTTCAAAGGTTGATTGACCATATTGGAATCCAACCTGGTGACCGCCTGTTTTCTTACCTACCGCTTGCTCATATTACAGAACGCGTTTACATCTTTGGTTCTTCAGTAATGGGAGGCGTGGTTACGGCTTTCCCTGAATCTTTAGACACCTTTATTGATGATGTGAAAATGCATCGCCCTACACTGTTTATTTCTGTTCCTCGTTTATGGACTCTGTTCCAGCAGCGAATCCAAGACAAGTTGCCACAGAAGAAACTGAACTTCTTATTGAAGATTCCGTTTATCAACAACATCATTAAGAAGAAGCTTGCTGATGGTTTAGGGTTAGACCAAGCTCGTGTTCTCGGCTGTGGTTCTGCACCTGTATCACCCGCTCTACTCGCATGGTATGAGAGTGTTGGCCTGCACATTACCGAGGCATGGGGCATGACAGAGTCTTTCGCCTACAGCACGCTCAACTACCCATTCAGAGCCGATAAAATTGGTACGGTTGGTAATGCAGGTCCAGGGATCGAACTCAAAATAGCTGAAGATGAAGAGATTCTAGTTCGAGGCAAAGGCTTATTCTCTGGTTACTACAAGAATGATATTGCGACCCAAGAGTCTTTTAACTCGGATGGTTGGCTTCATACCGGTGATATCGGTGATATCGATAGTGAAGGTTACCTAACGATTCGTGGGCGTAAGAAAGATACCTTTAAAACCGCTAAAGGTAAGTTTGTTGCCCCTGTACCAATCGAAAACAAACTGTTTGAGTACAGCCGCGTAGAAATGATGTGTTTGATAGGTCTTGGCCTACCTGGTCCAATCCTACTTGTGGTACCGCATGACTTCCCTAATTTCGATCGAGCTCGCTATGAGAAAACGACAAAGCGCGTTATCGAGAAAATGAACGAGCAGCTTGGTTCACACGAGAAGATCAAAGGTGTATTGATGATTAAGGAACCATGGAGCATTGAGAATGGCGTGTTAACCCCGACTCTCAAAATCAAGCGACATATCCTTGAGCAGAAATACCATGAAGTTGGTCATAACTGGCCGAAAGATAAATTGGTGGTTTGGGAAGAATAATTAAAATCGAGAGGGAGCCATTATGGCTCCTTTTTTGGCAGCAAAGTTCGCTCAACCTTAGATTAGCCAGTCCCTCCCCTAACACTCCCACTCACTCCCAAAACGATTTTTTCAGTTCCTTATCAACTTGTTCCTGTGTAATCCCTACATCTCTCAACAAATACTCTGGTAGCTCAGACAGCTGCTTTCTGGTTCTACGATTTTGAAAGTACATGCCTAATTTAGAATAGAATTTCTTAATTGATAATGATGAAAAAAATGAATGGTTGGTGTTTGCTGTTGCTGTGATCGTATTCATAGCCTTTCTCCTGTTGATCTTTTGTTTTGTTATGGTCAATAATTAATCAACAGAGCAACATCGACAAACGATAGATACTGGCATTCAGTTAAGGAAAACTAATGTGAGAGAACGAGCCCCACCATTCCAAGGGATCTACTATTTTTACACGGCGGCTGAAACTGGCAGTTTTAAGCTCGCAGCAGAAAAGCTATTTGTCACGGCAGCTGCCGTCAGCCAACAAATTCGCCAACTTGAAGAGTCGTTAGGTGCAGACTTGTTTATTCGCCAGCACCGAAAAATAGTATTAACTCATGAAGGTGAAGTGCTCTATCTACAAGCGAAGAAAGGCTTTGCTCATATTCAAGATGGAGTAAGACGAATAAACCAAGACCCCAACCCCACTCAGTTATCGATTTCGACCGTACCCTCTTTTGCACAACATTGGTTAGTGCCTAGAATTGGCGACTTCCGCGACCGTCACCCAGATTTATCTATGTTAATAGAACCGACCAACAAACTGGTTACCTTTGAAGACTCAGCTGTCGATGTCTGTGTTCGATATGGTCATGGTAACTACCCAAATATTGAATCACGTTGGTTAATGGACGAAGTTGTTTACCCTGTCTGTCATCCTATCTATCAAGAAAAATATGGAATCTATGACATCAGCGATCTGCATAAAGCAGAGTTAATTGAAGACCGTTGGCCTGATATGGATTGGAATCTATGGTTAGACGTTGCTGGGGCGAAGGCAGGACGTTCATCATTGCAATTTGACGGCTCACATTTTGTTTTAGAGGGTGCATTATCCGTTCAGGGCGTTGCCTTGGTTAAGCACAGCTTGGTGTATCGCTATTTGCAGGAAAAGAAATTGGTGCGGATCGGAAACATAGCGCTGAAGCCTAAATACAATTATTTTTTGTGTGCGCCTCCAGGTTACTTTCATCGAGAGAAGATAAAACGTTTCGAAGAATGGATGCAGGCTCAGGTTAAATTATTTGGTGATACAGGTAGAGAAGAGCTTTCGATTATCCACACCGATTACGAACTCAAATGGTCGGATAATTCATAAAGCGAAACTGGTATACTTAGCTCAAATAAATGGCGAGAACATCTCATGACACAAGACAATAATCCACTTCACGGTATCACTCTACAGAAGCTACTGACTGAATTAGTTGAACATTACGGTTGGGAAGAGTTGAGTTACATGGTGAACATCAACTGCTTTAAAAAAGACCCGAGCATTAAATCGAGCTTAAAATTTTTGCGTAAAACAGATTGGGCTCGTACCAAGGTAGAGCAGATTTACATCGACTTAAAGCGTTAATCTCTCCCTACTTTATCTGTCCCGTGTTGATTAAATACGGGACAACCCCTGTGTCTACTTTTTAGGGGCCATATCAATATCACATCTCGCATCTCTCGCATCTCTCGCATCTCTCGCATCTCTCGCATCTCTCGCATCTCTCGCATCTCTCGCATCTCTCGCATCTCTCGCAGTATGTTACAAGCAATAAAAAGCCCCGCAAGCTTTCACTTGCGGGGCTTTTTTAGCTAATTGAGAAAAGGGCTAATTACTTACCAGCTTCTTTTTCTGCTTTAACTTTTGCAATCACTTCGTCAGCAACGTTAGTTGGACATGGTGCGTATTGTGCGAATTCCATAGAGAATTGGCCACGACCAGAAGTGATAGTACGTAGGTGACCGATGTAGCCGAACATCTCAGAAAGAGGTACGTCAGCTTTAATACGAACACCAGTAACGCCAGCTTGTTGATCTTTGATCATGCCACGACGACGGTTAAGGTCACCGATAACATCACCAACGTGATCGTCTGGAGTGAACACGTCAACGTTCATGATTGGCTCAAGAAGTTGCGCGCCAGCTTTAGGCATAGATTGACGGAATGCGCCTTTCGCTGCGATTTCAAATGCGATAGCAGATGAATCGACTGCGTGGAAACCACCATCGAAAAGTTCAACTTCAACGTCTAGAGTTGGGAAGCCAGCTAGTACGCCGTTTTCCATCATAGATGCGAAGCCTTTCTCAACTGCAGGCCAGAATTCTTTAGGAACGTTACCGCCCACAACTACAGAGTTGAACTTGAAGCCAGAACCTGCTTCGCCTGGTTTGATACGGTAATCGATCTTACCGAATTGACCAGAACCACCAGATTGCTTCTTGTGCGTGTAGCTATCTTCAATTGCTTGAGTGATAGTTTCACGGTAAGCAACTTGAGGAGCACCTACAGTTAGGTCAACGCCGTATGTACGCTTAAGGATATCTACCTTGATGTCTAGGTGAAGTTCACCCATACCTTTCAGGATAGTTTCGCCAGTCTCTTCGTCAGTCTCAACTTGGAAAGATGGATCTTCTGCAACCATTTTACCGATAGCGATACCCATTTTCTCAGAACCGCCTTTATCTTTTGGAGATACAGCGATTGAGATTACTGGAGTTGGGAATACCATTGGCTCAAGCGTTACTTGGTGCTTAGGATCACATAGAGTGTGACCAGTTTGCACGTTCTTCATACCAACGATCGCAATGATGTCACCAGCTTGTGCGCTAGTTAGTTCGTTACGGTCATCAGCTTGCATCTCAACCATACGGCCAACACGTTCAGTCTTGCCAGTGAATGAGTTAAGAATCGTGTCACCTTTGTTCAGTTTACCAGAGTAAATACGAACGAAAGTTAGAGCACCGAAGCGGTCATCCATGATTTTGAATGCAAGCGCTTTGAAAGTCTCATCTGTAGAAACGATAGCGTGTTCGCCAGTTTCTTCACCGTTCTCATCCATTAGAGGCTGAGGGTCAACTTCAGTTGGTGCTGGTAGGTAATCTACTACAGCATCAAGGATAAGTTGCATACCTTTGTTCTTGAACGCAGAACCACAGAACGTTGGGAAGAATGCGATATCACGAGTACCTTTACGGATACAACGCTTAACGTCTTCAATAGAAGGCTCTTCACCTTCCATGTAAGCTTCCATTAGGTCATCGTCTTGCTCTACAGCAGTTTCGATTAGCTCTTCACGGTATTGCTCAACGTCATCAACCATGTCCGCTGGAACATCTTTGATTTCGTAGTTTTCAGGAAGACCAGTGTCATCCCAAACGTATGCTTTACGGCTTAGTAGGTCTACAACACCAACGAACTCGTCTTCACGGCCGATTGGTAGAACCATTACTAGAGGAGTTGCACCTAGAACGTTTTTAACTTGGTCAACAACGTTGTAGAAGTCTGCACCCATACGGTCTAGTTTGTTAACGAAGATCAGACGAGATACTTCTGATTCGTTAGCGTAGCGCCAGTTAGTTTCTGATTGAGGTTCAACACCACCAGAACCACAGAATACACCGATACCGCCATCAAGAACTTTAAGAGAACGGTATACTTCAACTGTGAAGTCAACGTGTCCAGGAGTATCGATAACGTTTAGACGGTGATCGTTCCAAAAACAGCTTACAGCTGCTGATTGGATAGTAATACCGCGCTCAGCTTCCTGTTCCATGAAGTCAGTCGTTGATTCGCCATCATGTACTTCACCAGTCTTGTGGATTTGACCAGTTAGCTTAAGGATACGCTCAGTGGTAGTTGTTTTACCCGCATCAACGTGCGCGAAAATACCAATGTTTCTGTATTTCGATAAATCTGCCATTGTCTTACTCTGTTAATAGGATATAAAATGCGCGCAGAGTATATCACAATCTGTGAAGACTGATAGCTTTGCATGCATTTGGGACTAAAAAACTTTGCCTTTTTCTAACATATAGAAAAAGGCAATCTGTAGAAACAATCTAAATGATTGTTTAGTTTAGTGCTAATCTAAAGCGCAATTGGCGTTTTAAGTTAGACTGAATTTCTGCTGTATAGAGTAGCTGAAGTGAGCTCAATTACAACTCATCAAAAGCATTAATTGCTTCTGATAATTTTTTCACACCGTGGATCTGCATTCCTGGAATGCCACCTTTCGGCATGTTCGCTGCCGGTACAATCGCTTTCTTGAAACCGTGTTTAAAGGCTTCATTAAGACGTTCTTGCCCACTTGGTACCGGTCGAATCTCACCCGCTAAGCCTACCTCGCCAAATACCACCACATCTTTTGGCAATGCGCGGTCTCTGAAACTCGAAAGTAATGCCATCACTAAAGCAAGATCAGCACTGGTTTCGGTTACTTTAACACCACCGACGACATTCACAAACACATCTTGGTCAGCCATTTGTAAGCCCCCGTGTTTATGCAGCACCGCTAATAACAACGAAAGTCTGTTTTGTTCTAAACCAACTGCAACACGGCGCGGATTTGCCAGCTGGGAATAATCCACCAGTGCCTGGATTTCAACAAGAAGTGGACGTGTCCCTTCCCATACCACCATAACAGAACTACCTGACGTTTCTTCTTCGCCTCGAGATAGGAAAATAGCCGATGGATTACTGACTTCTTTAAGGCCTTGGCCTGTCATTGCAAACACACCCAACTCATTGACCGCACCAAAACGGTTTTTGTGACTACGCAGAGTTCTGAATCGACTATCTGTTCCGCCATCGAGCAGTACAGAACAATCGATAATGTGTTCAAGCACTTTTGGCCCTGCTAAGGTGCCGTCTTTAGTTACGTGTCCAACTAAGAACACAGCAACGTTATTCTGTTTTGCGTAGCGCGTTAATGCGGTTGCCGATTCACGAACCTGTGCAACACTGCCCGGAGAAGATTGAACATCCGCAACGTGCATAACTTGGATCGAGTCGATAACCATGATCTTAGGTTGTTCTTTTTCTGCAACCTGACAAATCTTATCCACGTTCGTTTCTGAGAGCATCTTTAGGTGCTCTTTTGGCAATCCAAGTCGAGACGCACGCATCGCGACTTGTTGCAGAGATTCTTCCCCGGTTACATAGAGAGTCGGTAATTGAGAAGAAAGCTGACACATGGTTTGTAATAGCAGCGTTGATTTACCGGCACCCGGGTTACCACCAATCAGGATCGCAGCACCCGGTACGACACCACCACCAAGTACGCGGTCTAGCTCTTTAAAGCCACTGCTAAAACGTGGGACTTCTTGCAGATCGATTTCTGACAGCGTTTGAACCGAAGATTCAGTTGCACCGCCCGCATAACCACTCAATCGTTCATTACGTGCGACCTGAGGTGAAGCGGCTAACCTAACTTCTGTAATCGTGTTCCAAGCACCACATGCATTGCACTGCCCCTGCCAACGTGGAAAATCGGCACCACAGTCATTACACACATAAGCTCGCTTTGCCTTCGCCATAAAACCTCAATAATTTGCTTGGTAACTGGTAAATGTTACTATTTTGTGACCTTGTTGACCGTACGCATTAAAATAAACGTTGCAGTCATACCACTTATACTTAAAGATCGATTGAAACTAGCCGATAACATCAATGCACCGTCCATTCTAACAAGAAAAATATGCAGCAATCTGAAATTCTATCTGTAGCAGAACGTTTAATCCCGGCTTACCACGCCGAAGATTTCGAATTCCTTCTTTCTCAAATGACAGAAGGGGAATCGCCGTCTCTGAAGCTGCTCGTTAAAATGGAACTGAATCGTATCATGGCTCCGTGTACAAAGAGCATTGATTTACGCGGGCGTATTGATAATGAGTGTCGTCAGTTCACTCTCGATGGCCGTAAGCACTGGCTCGATGATATCGCTTTAAACGCATATCAACGTGGTACGAAAAAGTTTAAAGGTTACACAGAAGGCGCATGGGAGTTAGTAATGACTCCGCGAACTCAGCCTCTGAGCGTTGTTAAAACATCTTCTCAAGGTAACCACGACATTACTAGCGCCAATAGCCCGTACGAAGCGGAAGCTATTAACCTAGGTTACGACTTAAAACGCCAAGAGAACAGACTCAAGATTAGCTCGCAGGTCGAGATCACCACATCGAAAGGGCAAAGCCTACATGGTGTAACGGTTGATATCTCCCCGTCGGGTGCAAAGTTCAAAGTACCGAGCGCCTTTCGATACAACCTCGGCGAGATCATCAGCGTTAAGTTCTCAGAGCTTATCGAAAAGTCCCAAGAAAACGATGTTAACCAAGCGGTTGAATTTCGTGTTTTGGGTATCGACGAATCTTATGAGAACAACGCGGTCAAATTTCTAAGAACCATCAAGGTAAGCGACAACAATATTGTGGCTCGCTTACTCGATGAGTCTTTAAATAGCACCAGTAAGAAAACCAGCCATGAGAATCAAGATAGGATTATTCGAACTCGTACTC
This sequence comes from Vibrio sp. 10N.261.55.C5, assembly GCF_041470505.1. Classification (NCBI taxonomy): domain Bacteria; kingdom Pseudomonadati; phylum Pseudomonadota; class Gammaproteobacteria; order Vibrionales; family Vibrionaceae; genus Vibrio; species Vibrio sp. 10N.261.55.C5. The sequence continues at coordinate 21,201 of NZ_JBFRMS010000031.1, read as the reverse complement.
GAGGAATCGAACATACCTATCTAAAGCATACTTGTAACCTACCCCTGTTTTTCAGCGGCAGCGAACTAAAGCTTGCCCTACTGACGGATAACAACCATCCATTATGGCAATATTGGCACGACGAACGAAATCAACAAGCGCTGGGTACCCTGTTCAACGAGCAACGTATGAACCTGTTGGCGAAACCAGGAGTGAAGGGAACCAGTAACGTTATCTACTCTTTTACCCATGAACACCAAAACAAGACCTTGTTCTATTCAATGATGCTGCCTGAAGCCTCTCGTGAACAAAGACAGCTGTTCTGGCACATCGGTGGCAAACGTAAAAGTTGGAAGGCGTTCAAGTTCTCGGTTTTCGAACTTTCAGACACTGAGCGACAAGCATTAGCTAAACACTCGGATACGCTGGCTCAAAGCTCAGCTCAACTGACGCATTGCGGAATCTTGCAAGAGATTGGCGATCACGAAAGTGCGGCGGACTATCTTCTGAGTGAAAAGCCACGCATTCCAAGCAGTGAATTGAACCGCTTCCGTCACCCGCGTACTGTCGTCGGCAATATTCAAAGCATCTACTTTGACTCTCAGACTCGTCGTAAAGAGCCGAGATACCAATTTAAGTCACCGTTGCAACTTACATCACAAGATGGCGCAGCGGCGAACGGACACACCTTAGATATTTCGAAGCGTGGACTGAGCATTAGCCTTGAACACCCAATGGTACTCAAGATTAATGATCCGGTATTAGTGAACTTCAATGAACTGCAGCTCTATGACAAGAACCTGCCACTGAGCACAGTGCCTTACCACGTAATTCGAGTGAGTCCGAATGGTCGCAACGTGCAGTTGGTTATTGCCGAGAACGCCAAGACAATGCGTACCATCGCTTTCCTTAATGGGCTTATCGATCAAAACCAAAGTAAGCTGATTAAGAAGCAAGAGATACTGCCAACACATTCGCTACTCGAATCACTGCACAACATTTTGTTGAGCAAGATGGTCAGTAACCCAATATTCATTGATAAGCCAAGTTCAACGCTGCGCTGTAAGATCATTGGTGTGAATTTCCCACTGAATAAGCATCTAACGTTACTTGCTAAACTTGGTCACAACCAAAAGTTCTCACTCGAGCCAATCTTCAAGGGTCACACCAACTCACTGTTGGCTGAGCCACTAAAAAGAATTGAAGGTGCGGAGCCTAAGCATCATGACGTGTACATTGCTGCAGTGAAGTTTGGCGACAAAATCCAGTCGGTACACACCAAGTTGGTCAAAGACTTCGCCTCAGCAAAGGAACGCATCTTATTCATCAAGAAAGCGCAGCACTTAGGTGATGTGTATGTATTGCGAGTCACCACGGCACCTATCTTTAATCCGCTAACGAGTTTATTCCAGTCGGATTTAGAAGAGCTTTCACGCATCAGTATGCATCAAGCTAAGAAGCTAGAGAATGAGGTGACGGCGTTTATCGGTTATGGCGAGATAGAGGACATTACCGATGAAGTGCTGATTCGATTGGAGCTAACACGCTAGCCTCGAGTGGCGTATTAACTTAAGCATGAAAATTGAAAAAGCAGGCTGATAGCCTGCTTTTTTGTGTCTGAGCCACTATTGCTAAATAAGATACATAGCCAATAGCACTTAGGTAGAGCCCCTAAGGTTTCGCTTGCCAGCTGATCTTCTGTTGCTTAGCCAATACACCCGACAAGATACACAGCACACCGCCTAAACCTGCGTAACGAACAGCAGTTTGAGCTTGCTGCTCTACTTTTGGTTTTGCGTGGTAGGCAATGCCTAAACCTGCAGAGCCCATCATCACCAAGTCATTGGCACCATCACCAACGGCAACGGTATTATGTAGTTCCAATTCGTACTCTTCAGCCAACTCTACCAAGATATCCGCTTTGGTCTGCGCCGAAACAACATCGCCTAAGACTTCACCCGTCAACTTACCGTTGACGATCTCAAGCGTGTTTGATTGAGCATGGTCTAGATCAAGGGTATCTTTCAGGTAGTCAGAGAAGTAAGTAAAACCGCCTGATGCAATCGCCGTTTTCCAGCCAAGCTTATTTAGAGTATTCACCAGCCCGACCAAGTCTGGCATGAATGGCAATGACTGACGCACTTGCTCTAATATCGATTCATCCGCACCTTTCAGTGCTCCTACTCGCTGGCGTAGGCTCTGTTCAAAGTCGAGCTCGCCTTGCATTGCTCGTTCTGTGATTTCAGAGACTAACTCTCCCACTCCAGCTAGCTTGGCAATCTCATCGATGCATTCAATTTGAATCGCTGTGGAATCCATATCCATCACGATCAAACCTGGCTTAGATAAGTCTGGGACCTCGCTAAGGCAAGCATAATCAAGCTTTAGCGCTTGGAGGATTTCTTCGTGTGCTGGCGTTAGATTGCCTGACATCAAAGCCACTTCATAATGCCCAACCTTCCACGTATCGAGGATGGTGTTGTAAGTGCCAGTGAAAAAGTCGATGTCATCGAAAGATTGTGGAGATAGGTACTCACCAAACACAATCCAATTGGCCTTGGATTTAGCGAGTTGAGAAGCGAAACGAGTCTCGGGGAGTCGAGTTAATAATGTCGTATGCCTTTTTATCGGCAGATATTTCTGAGCGTCCATGTGTATGATTCCTAATTAACTATGCTAAACGTTAACCTATTGCAATTTGAAAACGCAAGTCTCAATATGTCTTAATCATAACATTTGTTTATTTCAGGCTTCGTGAAACATGAATGAATCATTGTTCTCAATACGTAACGCTTTACGAATGCTAGCCCTCATTTTGTTGGCTACCATGTTCGTTGTAACGATTAAAAATACGGTCGTGATCAGTAAAGGTAACGAGAAGATCCAAGCAAAACAGTTGGAAACTCTTACCAAGCTGCTTATCTCTCAGGCATCACTTTCAGCCAGCAAGATGATCACGCAACAAGACCAAGAGCGATTGCTTGATCTGACTAACCAGCTATCTCAAGACCGACTGGTGTTCGATACCACCATCTATGATGCAGAGGGTATTCGACTGGCTTCGAGCGAAAAAGCCCTCTCGGTACGTGAGGTTCTTGGCTTAGATACACCACTTTCAACAGCAAGTATCGGCAGACAACAGTTAGTTGAACCTATTTATTCTCCAGAGAAAACGATCATCGGCTTTATTCGAGTGACTTTTGAAACCGGTAAGATGACGGCGATTTCTGATCACCACTACCGCAAAAGTGATCGCTACATGATCGGTATGGTGTTGATGGGGTTTGTGAGTGGCGTGTTGTTCATCATGCTGATTCGCAGAAGACCAACTAAGTCTGGTGAGAACTTACTATTGAAAAATGTAAGCTCATAAACACACTAGGCTGACAATAAATACTAGACTCAGAATAAGTACAGCAATCCAATAAAAAGCCCCGACGCTCAGGCAGCAACGGGGCTTTTTGTTATCTGTTAACTTATCAAGCTAAGACAAATCAAGATTATTCTTGGTCACCAAGCAACACTGAGTCTAGTGCGATAACCATCATGTCGTTGAAAGTCGTTTGACGTTCATCTGATGTCGTTTGCTCACCAGTCTTGATGTGGTCAGAAACAGTACAGATCGTTAGAGCTTTTGCGCCGTATTCAGCACATACACCATAGATGCCAGCCGCTTCCATCTCTACGCCAACAATGCCGTATTTGTCCATTACTTCGAACATCTCTGGATCTGGCGTGTAGAACAGCTCAGCCGAGAACAGGTTACCGACTTTTACGCCGACACCGAGAGCTTTGGCTGCATCTTCTGCCGCGCGCACCATTTTGTAATCCGCAATCGCCGCAAAGTCATGATCTTTAAAGCGAATACGGTTCACTTTAGAGTCAGTACATGCGCCCATGCCGATCACCACATCACGCACTTTGATATCTTCGCTCACTGCACCACAACTGCCCACACGAATGATCTTCTTCACACCAAAGTCTTTGATAAGCTCAGTCGCGTAAATAGAACAAGATGGAATGCCCATACCGTGTCCCATTACCGAAACCTTACGACCTTTGTAAGTACCGGTGTAACCAAACATGTTGCGAACGTCGCACACTTGAACCACTTCTTCTAAGAAGGTTTCAGCGATGTATTTAGCACGTAGCGGATCGCCTGGCATTAAAACTACGTCAGCGAAATCACCCATTTCAGCATTAATATGTGGAGTAGCCATTGAAAATATCCTTAATCTCAAAACAAAAAAAGAAGAGAGAAGTTTCCCTCTCTCTTCGTTAACTATTATAGAAAGCTTGTACCGTGTCCCATTGGCGATGTACCAAAGTATGACGCTAAGCTTTGACCGATATCAGCAAATGTATCGCGACGGCCTAAAGAACCGGCTGGAACCTTCTGACCGTAAACAATCACAGGGATGTGCTCACGAGTATGGTCTGTACCTGGCCATGTCGGATCACAACCGTGGTCAGCCGTTAGGATAAGCACATCATCTTCTTTCATCATATCGATGATTTCATTGATGCGACCATCGAAGTACTCAAGTGCCGCTGCATAACCAGCAACATCACGGCGGTGGCCGTAAGCTGAGTCGAAATCAACGAAGTTAGTGAACACGATAGTGTTGTCGCCTGCTTCATTGATCGCTTCTTTGGTTGCTTCAAATAGCGCAGGGATACCTGTTGCTTTGGTTTTCTGAGTGATGCCACAACCCGCGTAGATATCAGAGATCTTACCGATTGAGTGAACGTTACCGCCCTTCTCATCAACCAACTTCTGAAGTACCGTCGCCGCTGGTGGCTCAACAGAAAGGTCACGACGGTTACCAGTACGTTCGAATTGACCTTTACCTGGGCCAATGAACGGACGAGCGATAACACGACCAATGTTGTAATCTTCTAGCTCTTCACGAGCAATCTGACAAAGATCTAATAGGTTTTGCAGGCCGAATGTCTCTTCGTGACAAGCGATCTGGAAAACAGAGTCTGCGGAAGTATAGAAGATTGGCAGACCAGTCTTCATGTGCTCTTCACCTAGGTTATCTAGGATTTCCGTACCAGATGAGTGGCAGTTACCCAAGAAACCAGACAGGCCTGCACGCTCAAGGATGCGGTCAGTCAGTTCTTTTGGGAAGCTGTTCTCTTTGTCGGTGAAGTAGCCCCAGTCAAACAGTACAGGAACACCTGCGATTTCCCAGTGACCTGATGGCGTGTCTTTACCAGAAGACAGCTCAGCAGCGTGACCGTAAGCGCCAATGATCTCAGCGTCTGCATCCATACCAGGAGCAAAACGACCCGTAGACTCTTTGTGAGCCATCGCTAGACCTAGCTTAGACAGGTTTGGCAGTGCCAGTGAACCTTTACGATCTGCATTGTCTGCAAGACCTTGGTCACAATGATCTGCGATGTGGCCCATAGTGTCAGAACCTACATCGCCAAATTTGTCTGCATCCGCTGTTTCACCGATACCGAATGAATCTAAAACTAAAATAAATGCTCTTTTCATTTTCTTCACCAACTTATTGCTCTTTGCACCAGAACTCTGTTTATCGGTATACGCGAGGTATACCGATACCTGTTATTTACACGTCTTCAGAACGAATCTGACGGTAAACGTCTGGCGTTGCTGTATATTCTCCGCCCACAGTGATTGCATTTTGTAATGCTGTTGCAGCTTCTTGCCACTGTTGTTCGTTACGAGCATGAATCATTGCTAATGGCTTATCTTCACTTGCTACTTCACCTAGGCGAATGAAGTGATCAAAACCGACTGCGTAATCAATGCTGTCAGTTGCTACACGACGACCGCCGCCCATACCAACCACAGCCATACCAATTGCACGAGTATCCATTGCTGATACCACACCGCTTTCTAACGCGTACACTGGCTTAATAATGTCTGCTTTTTCTAGGTAGTTATCGTAGTTCATTACGAAATCAACTGGACCACCAAGGCCCGCTACCATTTTACCGAAGCACTCTGCTGCTTTACCGTTATCCAGTACTGCCATCAGTTTTTCGCGCGCTTCATCTGAATCTTTTGCAAGGTTGCCCAGCACCAACATTTCAGCACACGATGCTAGCGTGATCTCTAACAAGCGTGGGTTACGGTATTCACCCGTTAGGAACTGAACCGCTTCACGAACTTCTACTGCGTTACCCGCTGAAGAAGCCAGCACTTGGTTCATGTCCGTTAGGATTGCTGTTGTTTTAGTACCCGCACCGTTTGCTACTGCAACGATAGATTTCGCTAGCTCTTCAGATGCTTCGTAAGTCGGCATGAATGCGCCTGAACCTACTTTTACATCCATCACTAGAGAATCAAGGCCCGCAGCCAGTTTCTTAGATAGGATTGAAGCCGTGATCAGCGAGATGTTATCGACTGTTGCTGTGATATCACGAGTTGCGTAAACACGCTTGTCAGCAGGAGCTAGATCGCCTGTTTGACCGATGATAGCCACGCCAGCATCTTTCGTTACTTCACCGAACACATCGTTGGTTGGTGTAATGTTGTAACCCGGAATAGATTCCAGCTTGTCTAGCGTACCGCCAGTGTGGCCTAAACCACGACCAGAGATCATTGGAACGAAACCGCCACATGCTGCCACCATTGGGCCAAGCATCAGAGAAGTAACGTCGCCAACACCACCAGTAGAGTGTTTATCAACGATTGGGCCATCAAAGTTCATGTGGCTCCAGTCAATCACCATGCCTGAATCACGCATTGCACACGTTAGTGCGATACGTTCTGGCATCGTCATTTCATTAAAAAAGATAGCCATTGCGAATGCGGCAATTTGGCCTTCAGAAACCGTGTTCTTAGCCACACCTTGAATGAAGAAGTTAATTTCTTCAGCTGTTAGGACTTCACCGTCACGTTTTCTGCGAATAATTTCTTGAGGTAGATACATTAGTGCCTCCCAAACTCTAGTGAGTATGGTTTGTAGGGAAAAGAGGTAATATGGAGTGGCTTGACGCCACTCCATCAAACAGACTTATTATGTTCAATACTCTAAATATTTGGCGTTGCAGTTAGGCGACCAGTGAGTTCATTCCTATGAGCATAGAAGCTCTATGTGATTAGGACGGCCGGCGAACCGGTGAACTTGCGCAGGCAACAACGCTGCTACGTCAAATATGACGGGTAAATTAGTATGCTGCTGGATCAGCAGTTTCGTCTGTCACTTCTAATGTATTAAGAAGGTTAGTTAGTAGGCTTGAAGCACCAAAACGGTAGTGCATGTTGTCTGCCCACTCAGCGCCTAGTAGCTCATCAGCCATTGCTAGGTATAGTGCTGCATCTTCAGCAGTACGTACGCCACCAGCTGGTTTGAAACCAACTGTTTTAGCAACGCCCATGTCACGAATAACTTCAAGCATCATGCGCGCGTACTCTGGAGTCGCGTTTACTGGTACTTTACCTGTTGAAGTTTTGATGAAGTCTGCACCTGCTTCGATACAGATTTGAGAAGCTTTCTTGATTAGTGCTTCTTCTTTCAGTTCACCTGTTTCGATGATCACTTTAAGCGTGATGTCACCACAAGCTGCTTTACACTGTTTAACTAGCTCAAAGCCAACTTCTTCGTTGCCAGCAATAAGAGCACGGTATGGGAATACTACGTCAACTTCGTCTGCGCCGTACGCTACCGCTGCTTTTGTTTCTGCAACAGCAATTTCGATGTCGTCATTACCATGAGGGAAGTTAGTTACAGTCGCAATGCGTACTTCTGGAGTACCTTGCTCACGCAACGCTTTCTTAGCTGCTGGGATAAAGCGAGGGTAAATACAGATTGCAGCGGTGTTGCCTACTGCAGTCTTCGCGTCATGACAAAGCGCCACTACTTTTTCTGTAGTGTCATCGTCATTTAGCGTAGTTAGGTCCATAAGTTTAAGTGCACGTAGAGCTGCTGCTTTTAAATCGCTCATTTCTATCTCCGATCAATATATTCAAATAGTTAACTACTTCGCCCTCCATCCAGTATAGATGGATATTTTAGTAATGCTCAGTAGCCACAAATGAACGGACTTGGTTCCCTGAAGACTTGATAACTTTCGCTACCAATTGCAATCCTTGTCACCGCACAGTACCAGTTTGGTCTATGGCACAACAAATCAGTCATGTTGTGTCTAACATCTATAGCGTATCGCTAATTTTGGCTTAATCCCAGAAGAATAACGTTCGAGTTGATTTCGAGGTTACTTTCTTGCCAACAGAGACATCCTATCCCTTTAGCTTATACATTATAGGTATCCATCAATAAATTGTAGTGCTCCTTAGAACGCAAACGGTTTGTATCTCAAAAAAACATTCTAGACCCATTATCGACTTCAAGCTGATGCTTATGCTCATCTCAAAGAATCACTAGGCCTAAAAACAAAAAAGCCCCGCAGCAATTTCTTGCTACGGGGCGATATTATTATGGCGTCTATATATCGATTTCTAACTAATTAGAAAGACAGGAAGAAGCCAGCAATTGTTGCTGCCATCAGGTTAGATAGAGTACCAGCAATTACCGCTTTAACACCCATACGTGCGATGTCGTGGCGACGGCTTGGTGCAATACCACCTAGACCACCTAGAAGAATCGCAATTGAAGAAAGGTTTGCGAAACCACATAGTGCGAATGCGATGATAGCTTGAGTCTTCTCAGACATCACTTGACCAGTTGCTGCAACAACTTGAGCGTTTTCACCAACGTATGGTACGAAGTTTAGGTATGCAACGAATTCGTTAACAACTGTCTTCTGACCAATGAAAGAACCAGCGATAGTTGCTTCTTCCCATGGAACACCAATGATGAATGCTAGCGGTGCGAAGATCCAACCTAGAAGAAGTTCTAGAGTTAGGTTTTCCATACCGAACCAACCACCGATGCCACCTAGGATACCGTTGATTAGAGCAATTAGACCGATGAATGCTAGTAGCATTGCACCAACGTTAAGTGCTAGTTGTAGACCAACTGATGCGCCACCTGCTGCTGCGTCGATAACGTTAGCTGGTTTGTCATCGCCACCGTCCATTTCGTCAGCGATGTTGTCGTCTGGCGTATCTGTTTCAGGCTTGATGATTTTAGCGAATAGTAGACCACCTGGTGCTGCCATGAATGATGCTGCTACAAGGTACTCTAGAGGTACACCCATAGATGCGTAACCCGCTAGTACACCACCAGCTACAGAAGCCAAACCACCACACATTACTGCGAATAGTTCAGAGTTAGTCATTTTAGGAACAAATGGACGAACAACTAGAGGTGCTTCAGTTTGACCAACGAAGATGTTTGCTGCTGCAGACATAGACTCGGCGCGAGAAGTACCTAGAGCTTTCTGAAGACCACCACCAAGAACTTTGATTACAATTTGCATAACACCAATGTAGTAAAGTACAGAGATAAGTGCAGAGAAGAAAATCAGAGTTGGTAGTACTTGGAAAGCAAAGATGAAACCGATACCGTCAACTGAGAAGTTAACTAGGCTGCCGAATAGGAAACCAGTACCGTCTTTACCGTAGTCGATCACGTTTGCTACACCAGCAGAGAAACCTGCAAGTAGATCACGACCCCAAGGGATGTAAAGTACGAATGCACCAAGTGCGAATTGGATAGCGAAAGCGCCACCCACTGTTCTTAGATTAATAGCTTTGCGGTTGTCAGATAGTAGTACTGCGATTGCGATCAGTGCAACCATTCCGACTAGGCTCATAAACAGGCTCATAGTTTATGACTTCCTTATTAGTTATTTATTGGCGTGTTACAAAATGGGGCTATAAAGCGGAGGCAATTATACTCATGCGACCACTAATAAAGTAATGCCGTCCTCACACTTTCGTAGAAGATTCATGTACCATTCACACACAAATGTGATCCAAATCACAAGCTCAGTGCGATTTACGCAAACGATAAACAAAAACCTTCGATTTTATTCACATATACCGAATGCGCGATGGCTATTTTGCCAAATTTGCGCTGCAATCGATTGCTTTGGCTCTTTTCTAAGCAAAAAAAGTTCATTTAAGATCGTAACTAAATATTTGGAATGATTAACATTTCCTTGGTTTCCATACATGGGCATGTCCGGAGCATCCGTTTCCAATACCAGACATTCAAGGGGCAATTTTGCGATGGTTGTGCGTGTTTTTTGCGCTCTTGGGTAAGTTATCGTTCCACCGACGCCAATATAGAAACCGAGCTTGATCCACGCCAAAGCTTGCTGTTCACTCCCAGAAAAACCGTGAATCACACCACCTAAGGTGAACTTATGCTGCTTTATTAGCTCGATAAGTCGGTTGTAAGACTTCCTCTCATGGATGATTAAAGGCAGGTCAAACGCCTTGGCAAGTTCCATTTGCTGGATGAAAAAGCGCTCTTGTTTCTCCTGTTCCACATCCACAAAAAAGTCCAACCCACACTCACCAATGGCCACACACTGACGTGTTTTTGATGCGAGTAGTTGGTGAAGTTCTTCAAATTGCATCTCATCCGCTTGCTCTAAAAAGTAAGGATGAAAGCCTAATGCGTAGTAAACATTGGGGTGAGATTGCGCAATTTTCTCAAGCTTATGCCAGTTATTTTGACCAATAGAAGGGATGAGTAACTTCTCAACTTGAGCCTGTTTTGCCTCTTTGATATATCCCTCAATGCTCAGCTCATGGGTAAAACCTTGCTCAAACGCCTCAAAGTCTGCGTGGCAATGTGTATCAAATAGCGGAAAATCACTTGTTTGCTGTGTCATCTTTCCCACTCTCAGCTTGCTGCCCTTGAGGATCTCGACGATAAGGAACACAACTGCGCTTGTTTTCAGGCGTTAGCCCAAGCTCTTCACACCACTTATCGTATTTCCTAATCCAAGCTTTTATCCAACCGAACATAACTGCCTCTAACCTCAGCCTTTAAACCTCAAATAAAACGCATTAAAAAACGCCTATTGCAGAACAATAGACGTTTTTGTTTAACTCGAATAGATCGCGGAGAAATTAGTGCTCGCGCGTCGCTCTGAACTGAACTTCAGGGAAGCGTTCAGAAGCTAGGTTCAAGTTCACCATAGTTGGTGCGATGTAAGACAGGTTGTCACCGCCATCTAGCGCAAGGTTAGATTGGTTCTTACGTTTGAATTCTTCTAGTTTCTTAGCGTCATCACATTCAACCCAACGAGCTGTTGCAACGTTAACACCTTCGTAGATAGCTTCTACGTTGTATTCCGCTTTCAAGCGCGCTACAACCACGTCGAACTGAAGTACACCAACCGCACCAACGATCAGATCGTTGTTCTGCATAGGACGGAATACTTGTACTGCGCCCTCTTCTGAAAGCTGAACTAATCCTTTTAGAAGTTGCTTCTGCTTCAGTGGATCGCGTAGGCGAATACGACGGAATAGCTCAGGTGCGAAGTTAGGAATACCAGCGAACTTAAGGCTCTCACCTTGAGTAAAGGTATCACCAATCTGGATAGTACCGTGGTTATGTAGGCCGATAATATCACCCGCGTATGCTTTTTCAGCACGTGCACGGTCGCCCGCCATGAAGGTTACCGCATCAGAGATACTTACACTCTTACCAGTACGAACATGGTTCATCTTCATACCTTGGTTGTAAGTACCCGACACGATACGCATGAATGCGATACGGTCACGGTGTTTAGGGTCCATGTTTGCTTGGATCTTAAATACGAAACCAGAGAACTTCTCTTCTGTCGCTTCAACATCACGCTCGTTCGCTTGACGCGTTTGAGGTGCTGGAGCCCATTTCGTTAGACCATCAAGCATGTGGTCAACACCAAAGTTACCCAATGCAGTACCGAAGTAAACCGGCGTTAGCTCACCAGCAAGGAACAGTTCGTGATCAAACTCCGGACAAGCACCAATAACAAGCTCTAGTTCTTCACGTACGCTTTCCGCAAGATCAGCACCTACCGCTTCATCTAGCTCAGGGTTGTCCAAACCTTTAATGATGCGAACTTCTTGAATCTCATGACCGTGGCCAGATTCGTACAAGATCGTTTCGTCACGGTGAATATGGTAAACACCTTTAAACTCTTTACCACAACCGATTGGCCATGAGATTGGAGCACAGGCCATACCTAGCTCGCTTTCCACTTCATCAAGCACTTCCATCGGGTCACGAACATCACGGTCAAGTTTGTTCATAAACGTTACGATTGGAGTATCACGAAGACGTGTTACTTCCATCAGCTTACGAGTACGGTCTTCGACACCTTTAGCAGCATCGATAACCATCAAACAAGAATCAACCGCTGTTAGCGTACGGTACGTATCTTCCGAGAAATCTTCGTGTCCTGGAGTATCGAGTAGGTTTACTAGGCAATCATTGTATGGGAATTGCATTACCGACGTAGTTACCGAGATACCACGTTCTTTTTCCATCTCCATCCAGTCAGATTTAGCGTGCTGGTTAGAGCCACGGCCTTTTACGGTACCCGCTTTTTGAATCGCGTTTCCGAATAAAAGAACTTTTTCAGTAATCGTGGTTTTACCCGCATCCGGGTGAGAGATAATCGCAAACGTTCTACGTTTGCTCACTTCTTGTTGGAAAGACATAGTCGCCCTTTGCTGATCTAAAGCGTAAAAAGGGCAAGTAGATAATACTTGCCCTTGAATTCTGTGTGCGGATTATACAGAAAGCGTATCACTTTCTAAAGGGTCAGTTTACACCCTATTTTTTGGCTAATTTTGTGATTAGCTATCTAGTTAGCGAAAAGACGTAACATGACTAGCTAAAAGACATAAAAAGATAGCTCATAATGATGGCATCTTCGTTGCCTTGTTTAGTTGGATAGTAATTACGACGGCGATCAACTTCGTTGAAGCCTGCCTTTTCGTAAAGATTAAACGCGTTCACATTACTTTCGCGAACTTCCAGCCAAGCACTTTCCGCGTCAGCTTGCTCACACATATCAAGGAAATGTTCCGTTAACGCTTTTCCATACCCTTTGCCTTGCTGGCTTGGGTCTACCGCGATATTAAGCAATGTGACTTCGCCAACGATGTTTTGCGCGAAGAAATAGCCCACCACTTGTCCATCAACTTCAAGGACATGATGACAAGCGCCTCGGCTATCAAGATCTCGGATCATATTTTCAGACCAAGGGTGAGAATGCGCGGCCTGCTCTATCTTCCAAATGGCGTCTAGGTGTTGTTGTGAAGTCGGTAAAAATTGATTAGTCATAAGCACAAATTTGTTGCCATAAGTCGCGGCGGTGTTGGTTGTTACCGTTAATGTCAGACAGTAATGGCGATTGAAGTGTTTTAGCCTTCAGCTCTTGAGCCGACTCACAACCAGCAAACCATATCCACTCAACCGAACCTAAATCCACAGTAGACAAGTGTTGCGGTTGAAGGTGTAAAGCCTGAGATAAGTCGAGCTTGATACTTTTGAGTACTCGCTCAAACATCACGGCGAGATCTTCCTGAGGTTTTTCAGGCGAAACCAACAGTAACTTGCAATCGCTCGAGAGCGGAGTCAATTCAGATTCATAACCTGCTAAACGCTCTGGGTGACTTAGTTCCCATTGGCTAATGCCCATCTCATGTAGGTATTGCGCGTGTGTTTGTGACATATCTAGCGGTAGTAACCTTAAGTTTATTGGAGCCAAAGTTTATTGAAACCAGAAGTTTGTTAGAACTAGTTTTGTGAAAGCTGCCTCTATTGAAAGAGCGCTTATTAGAGCAGGGCTGATACTAACAAAAAATAAAGGAGCATCAAGCTCCTTTATTTAGACTAAATCAGTTTGTATCTTGTTGCGTGATAAATCAGCTTATAAGTCGTTGAACTCGGGGCTGTAAGCAATCTCACCAGCATGTCCAGCAAACGCACCGTTTACCAATTCAATCGCTTGGAAAGCACCTTCAGGCACATCCCAAACACAACTCAGGCCAAACTCGCTCGCAGCCTTGAAACCAAAGCGGCTGTAATAAGCAGGGTCACCCAACACAACGCAAGCTGGGTAACCAAAATCAACCAAAGTGGAAAACGCATCTTCAACTAGAGATTTGGCAATGCCTTGGTTGCGGAACTCTTCTTTCACAGCGAGAGGCGCAAGCCCTTGCCAGTTATGATCGTCGCCATCAAGAGTGATAGGGCTAAACATCAGGTGACCAACCACCTCGCCTTCATCAGAACAAGCCACCAGCGATAGCGTTAAATGGCTATTCTCACGCAAGCTCATAACCAAGTTAGCTTCTGCATCTGTTTCAAAAACAGATTTCAATAAACGATCAATGACAAGTATATCTGCCGGTGCTTCAGTTCGAATAAGCATTCATTACCTCACTTTGTGTATCTGGGGATTGTACTCCCTTCTGCACAAAATCAGCTAATTGATTTAACAAAGTTTTCATAGGAGTCGGCAATAAGTCCAAATCTACGCTATCCATCAAGTTTTTAACTTCTAAACCGAGCTCGGTATCGCCTTCAATAGACAGTCTACGTTGGAAGAAAAGCGTATCTGGGTCTTCTTTACGCCCCGCAATCAACACAAGATCGTTAAGATTGCCGCTAAAGCTTACATCTTCAACCACCTCTTTATCAGCTACAACCAGTTGCTCATTTTTGTAGCTAATACACCAACTTAACCCCATGTCTTTTATTGAGACTTTCAGCCATTTGTCTTCTAAAAACTCAAAGTCACCGTCCTCTAAAGCTTCCTTGAATACATTCTTAAGCGCCTCCAATAAGGCTCTTTTTTGTACTGTTTTAGGCAATAACTGGACTGGAGGTCGCAAAATTGATGCGGCATTTTGAACTAGTTGAGTGCGAATCTTGTTTATCACGTGACTTATCCGTAACTTTGTCAATAATATGGAATGCATCATAGATGATGTTGAGATCTCAGTTACTGTTATGTATCAAATTAACTTCTGTTTGATACTCGACCTTTAATATCCTGAAAATCACAGTTATAGTAACTCAGGTAATGAGAATTACAGCGGATCGCTGCACTCACAGGTAAATATCGATAGCCACACAAAAAGTAATAAATATTTATCGATAGTGAATATTCAAGCTCTTGGAGAATTGGTAGTACTTTGATGCCTCCCCAACAACTACAACATTGGTTTACCCAGCTAACTGCAAATAGTCCGTTCTTTTTTGCAGTACTTGATGCTCAACATAACTATTTTATGGTGAATGAGCGTTACTGCGATATTGCTGGTTTGAGTCAAACAGAGCTTGCAGGCATGAATGATCGCCAAACATTGGGCGAACAGTTCTACCAACATCTCAAGCCTTACTATGAGCGTGCATTCAGTGGCGAAACGATTGAGGCCGAAGTCACCCTCAACGAAACAGACCTCGATACCAGCCTTCATTTCAGCCTATCTCCGCTTACCAATGGCAACAAAACCGACTACATCGTCTTTCACGCCTTCGACACATCAGAAAACCAAGTACTTGTCCGTTCTTTAGAAGAATCCGAAGCCAAATTCCACAAACTATCTCAACTACTCCCTGACGGATTACTGCTCGTTGAAAGTGACTATATCTTGTCATCCAACCCAGCGGCAGCGCGCCTGCTTGGCTTTAACTCAACCACAGAGTTAATTGGCGAACAGCTGGGACGCCTATTTATCGATGAACAAACCAAAACAGTCTTCAATAATAACCTCAGCTCTATTATTTCTGAGTCTGGTTTGGTTTGCTTAACGGGTGCGCGATGCGGCTTTGAACGTAAAGTTCAGCTCAACATCGACTCCACCACCGTTCTTGGAAGCAACACTCAGTTGGTGCTTATCCAAGACGCACAAGAAACCGCAAAACAATACACACCGGCAAACAGTGAAGATGCCTACATCGATGCACTGACCAAGCTCTACAACCGAGTTGGGTTTACTAAGCGTCTTGAGCAGTTCATTCACAATGATACGCCGGTGGTGATGCTCTACTTAGACATTGATAACTTTAAGAATATCAATGACTCACTTGGTCATCACATCGGTGACAAGGTGATTAAAGAGGTCGCTTCGCGTCTTAAACGCTTACTGCCTCGTAAGGCCGTGATTGGACATTTAGGCGGGGATGAGTTTGGTATTATCCTGCCAGAACCTGAACATCAGCGAACACCTGAAATGCTCGCTGAAAAGATCATATCTCTGATCAATCAACCCTTCGATCTTCACCACTTTAGCAAGCGCTTAGCCTGCTCAATTGGTAGCGTGAGTTTTCCTCAAGATGGTACTGATGCTCGTATCTTGCTGCAAAATGCAGACACAGCAATGTATGAAGCCAAAGATCGTGGGCGCAACCGTCTGATCAAGTTCAACGAACAGATGAACAAAGAAGCGCGTATGCGACTGTGGCTTGAGATAGAGCTACAAAAGGCGCTGCAACAAAATGGACTTGAGGTTTGGTATCAACCGAAAGTGAATGCCCGTGATTTCACCATCAACGGCGCTGAAGCTCTGGTACGTTGGAAGCATCCTGTCGAAGGTTATATCAGTCCGGCCGCGTTCATTCCTGTGGCGGAACGAGCAGGGCTTATTGAACAACTTGGCCGAGTGGTAATGCGTGAAGTATTTGCTACGGTTAAGCGCTGGAAGATGCAAGGTATCCTTCCAGGTCGAGTGGCTATCAACCTTTCACCAGAACAGTTTGGTAACCCGAAACTGATTGATTACATGGAAAAGCTACTGCGTTCGACCGAGCTTGATCCAAGTGCGATTACGTTCGAGCTAACGGAAAGTGCGGTGATGAGTGATAGTGAACACACACTCCAAATGCTTAACGCCATCAAGAAACTTGGCTTTGCTCTCTCCATTGATGATTTCGGTACAGGTTACTCTTCACTGTCTTACCTTGCTCGCTTCCCAATTGATGAGCTTAAAATAGACCGTGCTTTCATCTCTGATATCGATACCCTACCAAAGCAAATTACCGTAATTGAAAACATCATCAACCTAGGTAAATCTCTCGATTTGACCGTGGTTGCAGAAGGTGTCGAAACCAGTGAGCAAGCGACTCTGCTGTCTAACCTCAACTGTAGTTCGATTCAAGGCTTCCACTTCTATCGTCCGCAACCAAAACAAGATGTCGAAGAGTTGTTTGCTCAAAACCGCCGTCATAAGAACTGATTAGACGATTCCAATACGCACCTCATTCAAAACCAAAGCAACACACAAAACTACCACTCGTCAGTACCTCAAACGGAGTAAAAGCAGATTTATCCATCTAAACCTGCCTTACATCAATTCCGTCATTCACAATTCTTCATAAAATGCTCGCTTCAACTTAATTCTACTGGTAGTGAGCAAATGGAACTCTTATGCCCAGCGGGTAACTTACCTGCTTTGAAAACCGCTATTGATTGTGGTGCGGATGCTGTCTATATCGGATTCAAAGACGATACCAATGCCCGACACTTTGCAGGCCTAAACTTTGCGGGTAAAAAGCTCGATCGTGCTGTGCAGTATGTGCATGACCACAACAAGAAAATTCATGTTGCCCTAAACACATTTGCTCACCCAAATGGCTTCGACCGTTGGACTAATGCCGTAGACAATGCTGCTGCACTGGGTGTTGATGCGTTGATCATCGCAGACATCGCGGTGCTTGAGTACGCAGCAAATAAGTACCCAGATCTAGAACTGCACCTATCAGTGCAAGCATCGGCAACCAATGCAGCAGCTATCGACTTCTACCATAAAAACTTCAACGTTAAGCGTGTCGTACTGCCGCGTGTATTGTCGATTCATCAGGTCAAACAGCTTTCTCGTAATATCACTTCTGACGTTGACCTTGAAGTATTCGCTTTTGGTAGCTTGTGTATCATGGCAGAAGGCCGTTGTTACCTCTCTTCATACATGACAGGCGAATCACCAAATACCGTTGGTGCTTGTTCTCCCGCAAAATACGTTCGCTGGCAAGAAACAGAAACTGGCCTCGAGTCTCGCTTGAACGAAATCCTTATCGATAAGTATGAAGCAGGTGAGAACGCAGGTTACCCAACGCTGTGTAAAGGCCGCTTTGAAGCCGAGATCGATGGTGAACGTAAGCGCTATCACGCACTTGAAGAGCCCACCAGCCTCAACACGCTATCCATGTTGCCTGAGCTTTTCGCGGCAAACGTTGCCTCAGTGAAGATTGAAGGTCGCCAACGCAGCCCGGCTTATGTTGAACAAGTCACTCGCACGTGGCGCGCAGCTATCGATCGCTACTTAGCGAACCCAGAACAATACCAAGTGGAACAAGCTTGGAATGCGACACTGGCGAATGTATCGGAAGGTACACAAACCACGCTTGGCGCTTATCACCGTAAATGGCAATAGAGCCAAATGGAGAACTCAATGAAATACGCATTAGGCCCTCTACTTTATTTTTGGCCAAAACAAGACGTTGAAAGCTTCTATGAGCAAGCGAAATCAAGCTCTGCCGATATCATCTACCTAGGTGAAGCGGTGTGTTCAAAGCGTCGTGAGATGAAAGCGAAACACTGGATGGACATTGCTAAAGAGCTGTCGGCTTCAGGTAAGCAAGTCGTACTTTCCACCATGGCATTGCTAGAAGCACCAAGCGAAGTCAACATCATGAAGAAGTACATCGATAACGGTGACTTTGCGATCGAAGCCAATGATGTGTCTGCTATTCAACTGGCCAGCGAAAGCAAAGTACCTTTCGTGGTTGGCCCGGCAGTAAACACCTACAACGCACGCACCCTGAACCTGTTCTTGAAACAAGGTATGACGCGTTGGTGTATGCCTGTTGAGCTTTCTCGCGAATGGCTAAGCAACGTAATGATACAGTGCGAAGAGCTAAATATTCGTAACAAGTTCGAAGTTGAAGTGTTTAGCCACGGCTACCTGCCGCTTGCTTACTCAGCACGCTGCTTTACCGCTCGCGCTGAAAACAAAGCTAAAGACGATTGCGAAACCTGCTGTATCAAGTACCCAACAGGGCTGCAAGTAGAAAGCCAAGAAGGCCAATCAGTCTTCAACCTTAACGGTATTCAGACGCAATCAGGCTACTGCTACAACCTAGTCAATGATTTACCGAACATGCACGATCTGGTTGATGTGGTTCGTTTAAGCCCTCTCGGTATCGATACCTTCTCTGAAATCAACAACTTCAGAGCAAACGAGCAAGGTCAAAAACCGATGAAAATTGAAAGCCGCCAATGTAATGGGTATTGGCATCAGCTTGCAGGTTTAGACGTTAAGAACATCTAGTTCCTCGCATTGGACTAACCAGTAACAAATACAAAAAAGGTCTAGCATTCGCTAGACCTATTTTATTCGACTTAAGAAACGCGACCTATGCCGCCGCGGTTTCCATCGGTGAGGTATCGAGCTTCTTTATATCTTTGTAGAGCATCACCATCACCACCACACTTAGCGCGATGTTAGACAGTGGGTACGCAATCCAGATCCCCGGCACACCATACAACTTAGGCATAATGTACAAGAACGGTAGTTGGATAAGCATATTACCTATAGTCACAAACATCGCCTTGCTGCCCTTGTTCACCGCTTGATAGTAAGCAGCTGCGACTACCAAGAAGCCATCCAGCGCCAGTGCAAACATGTGAAGGCGAATACCCAACACGGTGTACTCAACCAACTGAGGTTCGTCTGAGTTAAATACTGATACAAACTCACGTGGGAACGCATTGAGAAGCAGCACGAACGCCACACCAATCAATACCGAACTCATCATCGCAATCTTAAGTAGCTTGCGGATGTTTGCTTGGTTACGCGCACCATGGTTGTAGCTCACCAATGGTTGCATGCCGTTGGCGATACCTTCAGCCGTGAGATAATAAACCGTCACGATGTAGCCCAAAATCGCGTAAGCACCGATCATCAACTGGTCGCCATATTGAGAGAACAACGCATTGTGCAACGCCACCATCATCGAACCATAAGCGTACATAAAGAAGCTTGATGTACCAATGGCGAAGATTTGTGGAATCACATCCAGCTTCAATCTCAACTCATTCCAACGTAAACGTAGGTTTGCTCGACGCGAGAAGAAGTAAGCCAAGCCGAGAGCCGTTACTACAAACTGGGCAATCGCTGTTGCTAATGCTGCACCCATCAACTCCCAGCCATACAGAGCGATAAACAGGTAATCGAGTGCGATATTAATCACAGCACCAACGATCATCAATATCGTCGCTAAATTAGGGCTGTCATCGTTACGCAGTAGAAACGGCATCGCGATCGAACCTAGTGTGAAGACACTAGCACCAATCAGAATGTGTAAGTACTGCAGACCAAGTTCATACACTCGCCCTTCAGCGCCCTGCCAAAGCAAGAAGTTATCAGCAAACAAGAACAGCAATGCAGAGACAATAGGCGTTATCGCTAACAACAAGGTTAAGCCCGTTGCTAAGATCTGCTTAGCGCCTTGAGTATCTTTTTCACCTTGGCGAATCGAGACAAGCGCACCTGTGCCCACACCCACCAACATACCAATACCAAGAATCGAACCAATCACAGGCCACGCAACATTGATACCTGCAAGTCCATCAGCCCCCACATAGCGGCCAATGAAGATGCCATCCACCACTTGGTACAGGCCATTAACCAACATGGCCGCCACGGTAGGGATTGTGTATCGCCAAAATTGACGACTAATTGAGTTACTCATTTCTTACTCTACTTTCATTTGTGAGTCGCATATCAACAAGATATGACTCGAAAAATTAGTTAACAAGGCTAACTAAATATCTAAATTATTTACTTTAAAGCTTTATTTAATAATAGGTTTAACTGCTGAGATTCTTGCTCAGACAAACGGCTTTCCAGTATCTGTGCCATGACCTGATAGATCTTACTTTCTTCTTCCAAGCCGACTTCCGCTTTGCTGGTCAGTACGACCAACTTAGACCTCGCATCTTCGAGCGAAGCTTTACGCTCAACGAGACCTTTTCTCTCTAACCTTTGAACCATAGTAGTTGCTGAAGGCTTGGTTACTTGCATTTCAATCGCCAGATCTGTCAATCGGATCGGTTCAGGAGAGGCTTGAATGACCTTCAAATAGTCATATTCATTGAAGCTCAATTGGCAAATAGGATCTTCATTTACCTGAGTGCGCCATATCTTAGAGGCGAAGCGCTCAATCTTTTCTAAATTCTGGTTCAGCATACTCACCTAATCAAAGAATGGCATTTAGTTAGCAAGACTAACTATTTTAATGTTGTTTAAATAAAAAGCAATCAAAACGAGATGAAGATCATAAAAAAGGAGCATAAAAAAATGAAGTGACCCCGTAAAGT
>NZ_JBFRMS010000030.1:27588-79913 GCF_041470505.1 Vibrio sp. 10N.261.55.C5 | reverse complement strand
TCCTCCTACTCGATTTTGTGCAAATTGTCTTGAATTCTTTGAATCTAGAGCATCATCTCCAATACATAGTTCCTAGAGACAAAGTGATGTTTAAGTGCGGCACTGATATGCAGCACAATTAAACAGGCTAGGGCAATACAACTGGCACGATGTAAATAGAAAAAGAAGCCGTTGATTGCAGAATCGGTAATTAGATTATTTACGCTCACTAACCAAAATAAAGAGTACGGTTCTTTTAGCATTAAGTAGCCGGTGCTGAAAACCATAAACATCACAAGATACATCAAAGAGTGTGCAAGCTTGGCAACGCATTTTTGCCCTTCAGGCACAGAGGTTGGCATGCTTGGCGACGAGCGAAAGTGGCTCCAGATATAACGAACCACAAGCAGTGGCGTCGCAACGGTCGCCAATGACATGTTGAGCACTGACAGAAAAGAAAACAGCTCTGGATGACTGGTGACATAGTGCATCACATACCCTGAGATTGTTGCATAGATGATTACAGAAGCCATTACCCGGTGCAGTACACGGCTTACTAAATCGTATCGTGGATTATTCAAATTAACCTCGTTCTGATCGTTATTAATATAAGATTCATCTCGATGCAATAAACCATTTTTCGGTATATTCGCATCGCGAATTAATCATATAGAACAGTATTACGCGGTATTTTTATAATTTAGAAATTAATGATGTTGCTTCAGGTGTTTTATAATTATCAATGATGTTTTAGAGTGTTAATTCCAATATGGACATAGCAAACTTGTCGACTTCCTAGCTTGTATGCCTATTACGAGATACAGTTAGTCTAAAGATAAATATATAAGGAATGTATAATGCTTCGAATCTTATTGATTGCAGTTATCTCGGTGTTCAGCACGATGAGTTTTGCAAGCGAAGAGGTTAAGTACTCGGAACAAGAGTATTTGGATAGACCGCTGATGGAACGCTATATCTTGGATGAGTTGAAGCAGCTTCGAATGGAACAGCAGGATCTTGAAAGACGCTTGACCATTCAGATGACTGACCGGGAACTGACTGTGGCAGACAAGTCTCTGAATTACGCCAATGTAACCGTAACCTACTTCTTCTACATTATTGCTGGTGTGGCCTCTCTTATCGCGCTGGTGGGTTGGCAATCCATCAAAGAGCTTAAACACACAACTCAAGACATGGCTGATAAGCGACTTAATTCTATCGCTCAAGACTATGAGAAGAAGTTTAATGTTCTTGAACGGGATCTTAAGCGCAAGACCAGAATCATTTCCGACAACAACCGCGAAATTGAAATTATCAATGAGATTCATAACCTATGGTTGAGAGCACAGAACGCACAAACGGCAGAGCAAAAAATTGAAATCTACGATGAAATACTGAAGGTTCGTCCTGGAGATTTAGAAGCACTTACTGCCAAAGCTGACGCTGCTATGGATATACAGGAATACCACTGGGCAATGAGTCTTTGTAACCGTGTATTAGAAGTCGATGACCAAAATGCTCATGCCTTGTATCAACGTGCTTGCGCCTATGCTCGATTAGGGGCAGAAGGTCAAGCGATCGATGACTTAGAGCGCGCTATTGAAGCCAGTGGGTCCATGAGAGAGCTGCTAACTGAAGAGCCGGACTTTGAGATGCTGCGAGGCTTAGAACGCTTCGAAGTACTTCGTGAAGAGTAATATGAGGTAAAGATCCGTGTTAACTAAGGTGGTGGGCTTTGCATGCTCACCATACTTTCACACCTATCGCGCTATGGTTTCTTACATTTCATTTATTTTTTTGATTTAATTGTTATGTTATAACACTTTCTAAGTTCCTCGTTATAACCGCTAAGTATTTTATGAAGTTCCTCCGTATTGGTCTGATCGTTACTGCGATCAGCGCATTTTCCCTTGCTGCTTTGCTCTCTTTTCACTCCAAACCAGCACCAGAAATCTCTATCAAAATAACACCTTACCAAGGTTCTCAACCTAATGATAAGGAAGTCATCGACTCGCAAGCGACTCCCAACTCTTTGGTTAAGGTCCATTATTTTGTGAAAGTTGGCGATACCCTCAGTAACATATTCGAGTCATGGAATCTGCCTTATGAAACGGTTCATAAGATCATGGAAGCGGATCTTGAATCTTTGAAACTCGATACGATAAAACCTGGTGACCATCTAGAGTTGCTTTTGGATAGTGCCTCAAAACAGCTTGTGGAGCTGATTTATCACGAGAGTTTGGTTGAGCAAGCAGCCTTTACTCGAAACGATGATGGTAGCTTCACCTATAAATTCCACGAGATCCCAGGCGAATGGAAAGAAAAACTCTATGCGGGTAGTGTTCACGGTAGCTTTTCAACGTCAGCCTACAAAGCGGGGTTAACTACTAACCAGATAGCCAATATCACCCGCACACTAAAAGACAAAGTCAACTTCGCTCGAGAGCTGAGAGCTGGTGATAGCTTCAATGTATTGGTCAAAGAGCAGTACACGGATGATCACCTAACGGGTAAAACAGAAATTCAAGGTATCTCAATTCAATTAAGAAACCGAGAAGTCGCAGCTTTTCTAGCACCAGATGGTCTTTTTTATGACAGAGAGGGAAATAGTCTAGAGCAAGCCTTTGATAGATACCCAGTCGACAGAAAATTCCGAAGAATCACTTCTTCGTTCAATCCGACACGAAGACACCCAGTAACTGGGCGAATCTCACCGCACAATGGTACCGACTTTGCGACACCTGTTGGTTCACCTATCTATTCAACTGGTGATGGTCGAGTGGTGGCACTTCGTGACCACCCGTATGCTGGTAAATATTTGGTGATTGAACACAACAGCATATATACGACGCGTTATCTTCACTTGAGCCGCTTCTTAGTTAAGAAAGGTCAGCAAATTAAGCGAGGTCAGAAAATTGCGCTATCGGGTGCTACTGGTCGTATTACTGGCCCGCACTTGCACTTTGAGGTATTGGTTCGTGGTCGCGCCGTCGATGCGATGAAGGCGAACTTACCAATGGCAAGCTCAATTATGCCTAAAGATAGAAAAGAGTTTTTGGCTCGAATTGCCTCTTTTGATGCCATGATTTCTGAGCCAGAAGATCGTGCGAGTTAGAGATATTCAAGCCTAGTTTGGCAGCGAATACAATAACGCCCCTTAGCTAGCGATTCAGCTAAGGGGCGTTTTTCTAGGTAATCGCATGATTTAGCGAGTGATTCAGTTAAGCAACCACCACTGCCGTGCCACTAGCAGAGACCATCAACATGCCATTACCTGTTCCCAAGACTTCGTAATCAATATCTACGCCTACCACCGCGTTGGCACCCGCTTCAATCGCTTTCTGTTCTAACTCTTTGAACGCGTAGTTACGTGCTTTTTCCAGTTCTTTCTCGTAGGTGCCAGAACGTCCACCCACAAAGTCACGAATTCCTGAAAACATATCTTTGAAAACGTTCACCCCTAGAATGGCTTCTCCGGCAATAACCCCTTTGTAATCGACAATGCGCTTGCCTTCGACTGATTGTGTGGTGGTAATAATCATAATGGCCTCTTGTAAGCTTGCTGAGCTGTCACTCGCTTATTGATTGATAGTTTGGTCTTGCTCTTGAATGTCATCGTTCAGTGCTGTCTCTGAGCGTGTGAATTCATGTCTTAACCATGTTCTCAGTTTTAGCACACTTTCTTGTTTTAATTTGTTTTTTGGGCAAACAAAGTAAAAATCTTGGTGCGGGTTAGCAACCGGTTTACCCAGTTCGACAAGCATCCCGTGGCTGATGTCATCCTTCACAAACAAGCGATGTGTAACCAATACGCCTAGTGAACGAATCGCAGCTTGTACTGCTTGAATGGAGACATCGAATGTCAGGTTGCTATGGAATGTGGGCATTGGGATTTGGTAATTGTCGCACCACACTTGCCAGTCGTGTTGTCGCCTGAGGTTAAAAACGCCAATGGTCGGGTTTTGTTTGACGAGTTGTTCGACGCTCAATCCGGTCTGGTTTTTTAATATCGTAGGGCTACACACCAAGATTAGGTCATCGTCGCCCAGTTTCTCGCTGTAATATTGTTCCCACTCGTTGGGTTTGCCATGTACAAGCGCAACATCGACCCCTTCCTGCTCGATATCGAAAGGGCCAGTTAGCGTCGAAATGCGGATATCAAGTGAGGGAGCGAAGGCTTGGAAGTCGGGAACTCGTGGGATCCACCAGTGCATCGCGAGCGAATTGACCATGTTGAGGGTAATGCGGTGGTCGTTAGGCGTTCTGGCAAGCTCTTCGGTCGCCTCTATCACTTGCTCAAGTGCGGGAGCAACTTTGCGGTAATATCGCTTACCTGCGGCATTAAGAACAACACGACGACCGACTCGTTGAAACAGAGGCTTGTTGACCAGTTGTTCTAACGACTTTATCGCTTGGCTTACCGCAGAGTGACTGACGTACAATACCCGCGCGGCGTCGGTCATGCTGCCAGTCTCAGCAACAGCAATGAAAGCATAAACGGATTTAAGCGGAACGAGTTTTTTCATTGGTAAGTTTTCCTTACAGTTATAGTTAATATTACTCGCTATTTTTCATTACGTCACGCCTCTAAAATAGATGTCATAGGAGGTGATAATTATGTCTGATATTACCAAGGCGACGACTTTCATGTTGTTGTCGACGTTCAGTTTGTCTTTAAGTGGCTTGATGGCCAAGTATCTATCTGAAGTGATGCCCACTTCGTTACTCAGTTTTGTGCGTTTTTTGTTACCCAGTCTGTTTTTATTTCTTTTTCTGACTTTTTACAAAATCAGCAAGCCGACACGAGAAATGTGGAAACCTTTGGTGATGCGAGCGATCTTTATGGTGGCGTGTCAGTGGTGTTTCCTTACTTCACTGCAAACCTTAACGCTGGTTGAAGGGGTTGTGTTATTCAGTACGGGTCCTCTGTTTATTCCGTTGTTAGAAAAGTTAATATTTAGAACCAAGATTCATACAACGACGATCGTGTGTTTAGCTGTCACTTTTGTTGGCGTAGTGATGATGGCGGGGGATTGGTCGCAGTTTGAGTTGGGTTCTGAGTTCTTTAGACCTGCGCTTCTGCTTGGACTTCTCGCGGGGGTATTTAATTCTGGCTCGCAAGTGAGTTTGTACCGAGCGTCTAAAACTAGCCTGACACCCGCAGAGCTAAACGCGTGGACGTTCTTGGTCGCGGCAATCATTGTGATACCGATGGTTGTGTTTACTTCTGTTTCTGCTGTACCAGATGTACTTCAGGGGGATAGTG
Organism: Vibrio sp. 10N.261.55.C5; assembly: GCF_041470505.1. Taxonomy (NCBI): domain Bacteria; kingdom Pseudomonadati; phylum Pseudomonadota; class Gammaproteobacteria; order Vibrionales; family Vibrionaceae; genus Vibrio; species Vibrio sp. 10N.261.55.C5. The sequence continues at coordinate 74,668 of NZ_JBFRMS010000030.1, read as the reverse complement.
TGTATGGAGCTTTAACGACTTTGCTGTCGTTTGATGATTTGCGTTGGATTGGACTTGGTGCATTTGGACTCGCACTGTTTACCATCAATACTCAAATTTTCCGATCCAAGGCTTATAAGCTTGCAGACAGCGGTTCCCAGTTGGCACCACTGATTTTTACTAACATGCTGTTTAGCGCCTTATGGCAGGGTTTGTTCTTTGATGATGTGTTTTCTACTCAGCAGATGATTGGCATTAACCTGATTGTTGTGGCGAGCATTACCAACACACTATTAGCGAAGAGACACAGCAAAGAAAAAGCCAAGCAAACGCCTCGAGTCACAGGGGCTGTAGCGACTGTAGTGGACGTTGCGGTATTGGACTCGGCAGCTAAAAGCTAACCATTGAGTTATGGCTTATCCTCTGAATGGTTAATTTAAAACTTAGAACAATGAGCGTATGTATTCTTTTACTCGGTCGATGTGTTCGTGCGGGTCAATCTCGCAGCGTTGGTTCATTTCTAGGAATCGCTCAGCGTATTTATCGTAGATTTTGTTTTCCAAAAACAGTAAATACAACTTGGGATCGATATGACCGCTGGTGGCCATGTCGGTCATGATGTTGAGTGATTCGCTTAAGAGTTTACCTTTCTTATAAGGGCGATCACTAGAGGTGAGCGCTTCAAAGACATCAGCAATTGCCATTGCTCTCGACGGCAGAGGTAACTGGTCTTCGTTTAAGCCTCTTGGGTATCCCTTACCGTCGATACGTTCGTGGTGTCCGCTGGCGATATCCGGAATGTTTTGAAGGTAAGGCGGGTAAGGCAACTTGTTGAGCATGGTGAAGGTTTGGATAATATGATCGTTGATCATGAAACGTTCTTCATCGTTTAGCGTACCACGGCGTACTTTCAAATTGTGCAGTTCACCTTGGTTGTATTTAACTTCTCCGGGCTTAAGTACAAACGCTTCTTGCCATACATCGGCAGGGTTAAAGCCATTGTCCCAAGGTATTTTATGCTCCGGTTTGTCTGCAAGCAGAGGCTCCATGACAGGCAAACCCTTTTCCTGACTTGTTGGCTCAGTTCTCTCTTTCTCAACCGACTCTTTTTGGGTATTAAATCTCTCTTTTTCAGACCAAGACAAACCCAATTGATCATCCAGTGTACGTTTCCATTGGCGTTTGGCTATTTGATCTAAGCGTTCTAGCTGCTCTTCCGTCATAGATTCGCCGCCAAGATTACACTCAGCAACGAAGGCAAACTCCTCATCCAGTTCAGACAGGCTTTGTTCGAGTATTTTGAGTTGTTCTTCTTGTAGTGCACCGTTCGCCATCGCTTTCCAGTAATCGGTTTCCGCTTGCTGTTTCAACAACTCAAAACGCATTCGCACTTCGTGGATTCGGTCGTAAATGGTTTCCAGTTTTGTTGCCTTATCTACCACATATTCAGGCGTGGTCACCTTGCCGCAGTCATGAAGCCAAGCGGCGAGCATCAACTCTTCCCACTGTTTACTGTCCAATGAGAATTGCGGGTAATAGCGGTCATCATCTATGGTTGCTTGAGTTAGCCATTTGGTGAGCTCAGGCACTCGTTGGCAATGCCCGCCCGTATAAGGTGACTTGGTATCAATCGCCGATGCAATCAGCTCAATAAAGGCATTAAGCATGTCTTTTTGTTGCTGCATTTGGTCGATGTTGTCTTTCGCTATTTCCGCAAAGCTGAGCAACTCTCTTAAAAAGGCGTGCTTGTCTGCCTGCATCTTGGTAATTGGTCTCTCATAGCCAATTGCCACAATCCCTACCAACAGTTTCTCTCGGTTTAATAGTGGAAATAGGTACAGGTCTGAATTGAAGATCGAATCTTGGTAATAGTTGAGAACATTGTCTTCTCTGTTCAAATGGATCGTCTCACCAGATTTAAGCTGACACAGCAACCAAGGCGTGTGTTTGATGAAGTCATTGATGTCGGCCTTAAAAGGAAGAATGGCAAGGTTGGCTGCCGTATCAAACACGTCTTTCTCTTTGGATTGAGTGAAAAGGACAATGGTTTCTGCTTTGGTAATTAAATAGCTTTGATGAGCAATGTTCTTGGCTAAGATCGAAAACTCCTGATTCCCGGCGGTGTCTCGAAGTAGGGTAATCAGATCATGAAGCGTGTGTTCCATTAGCTCAATCGAGTGGGCGAGGTTAGCCACTTCTTGAATCATGCTTTTGGGATAATGAGTACGCCTGAAGTCGAACCGAGCGATGTTGTCGGTGAGTTGCATCAGCGTATTGAGCGGCTGAGACAGTCGATTAGCAACAAACCATACGATAGCGAAGCAGATGAACAACATCCCAATCGCAACCGCAACTTGCTTGTCTCGCATCGAGATAAGATCAGCGAGCAGCTCATTGTGTGGCGTCGCTTCTGCCAAGTATAAGGTGACATTTTGAGTCAGTTGAACCGGCGTTAGCGTTAGTGCCCAAGTGTTTAAGTTGTACTCAACGTTTTTTAGATTGAGGTTAAACTTCTCTTCATCAGAGATAAGCGGCGCAATAACGGACGCTTTCAATGCTTCCATCTGTTCACGTTTGGGCACATTAAAGAAGCTTTGGTCTTGCTCACTGCCAGAGAGATTCCCCGTCGTTTGGTTGTTCGTTTGCTCAGTTTTACTTGTGTCATCAGATTGGGAGTCAGGCTTGGGTACTGATAGCTCAAGTTGATGCTGACCGAGAAGATTAAAATGTTGATCGAACAAGGCGAGTCGGGTTTGCGGAGAATAAGCTAATTCACTGATCTGAGAAGAGAGGGAACTCAACGTAAAGTCGGCACCAACCACATGCTTGCCATCGGCAGAACGCCTAGAGAGTGTAATGCCATTGGTTTGCAGGAAATAGAATAGATAGGGCTCAGAGAGTTGTATTGAGCCATCAGGCTTTGCGTTACGAAACCAAGGACGAGTGGTGGGGTTGAACTTACTCTCTGCTTGTCGAGTACTGATCACTTGATGTGCGCCATCAAGATAGGTAATAAAGTTTTCACCGTCTAGATTGGTGCTGCTGACCATCATGGTCGCTTTAGCGGGCGCGCTGTTTTCGGCTCTCTGTTTATTGGTGCTTAATGGACGAAAGATTCTGAAGTCACCATCTTCAGAACCATAAAATAGAGCGACCAAATTGGTGTTTTGCTTGAAGATGATATCGACCGAAGCAAGCCAAGAGTCTTTTTCGACAGCGGAAGCTTGATGAGCAACAAACGGGCTCACCGCCATCACATTTAAGGTTGTGATAACAGGGGCAATGGCTTGTTTAAATACTGATTCCAGTTTGTCGCGGTGCTCATTACTGATCTCGCGCACTGTGCCTAGCAGCAGCTCTTGGGAGTGCCGATAACTAATCGAAATCAATACCGCACCGACAAGTGTTGTCAAAATTAGGAAAAGGCTAGTGATGTGGATACTCAGCGGATATCGTCTTCTTCTCATCTAACACTCCAGTTTGTAGGCTAGTTTAAGTATTGACGAACTTGGGTAGGTTGCAAAAAATTGGCGCAATTACCGAGTGTGTGCGGTTCGACTTAGATAAGACCAAGCGCTGGCTGGCTCTGGTTAGCCACGTATTCCCGTGTCGTGTAAATGAACCAGTAATAAACCTTTATGTTTGGGTGCTAATTGTCACTTTCAGCTGATAAACTGGCCGAATTGTTGCCATTAGGCATTCATTTTCTGAAGTATTCTTTTCCTGAAAGAGATTCAGAGTTACTTTCTGAAAAACGTATTTTGACCGAGCGAAGAGGGCATTGATTCATGGAACTCAAAGTAGATACTCACACCCACACATACGCAAGTGGTCATGCTTACAGCACATTGATCGAAAACGCCAAGTCGGCAAAGCAAAATGGTTTAGCCATGTTTTGTACTACTGATCATTCAGAATCAATGCCGGGCGCGCCACACTATTGGTTCTTCAGCAATCAGCGTGTGCTCCCTCGTTTTATTGAAGATGTCGCAATTATTCGAGGTGTTGAGTCAAACATCATGAACACACAGGGTGAAATCGACATTCATCCGAGTGTGGATAAGAACTTGGATTGGGTGATCGCGAGTTTTCATGAGCCAGTATTTCGCCCATCGGATGTCGCTACCCATACAGAAGCATTGTTGAATGTGATTAAGGGCGGTCGAATTGATGCGCTTGGTCACTTAGGCAATCCTAATTTTGATTTCGATTTCGAAGCCGTTATTCAATGTGCGGTTGAGAACAACGTGGCGATTGAGATCAACAACACCACACTCAAAGGCAATAGCCGAGTTGGCAGTGTTGACCGCTGCTATGAGATTGCAAGAATAGCGAAAGCGAAGGGTGCATTTATTACAACAGGCAGCGATGCGCATTTCTGTTTAGATGTCGGTGGCTTAGACTTAGTCGCAGCATTGTTAGATGAAGTGGGCGTAGATTCGAGTAAAGTGATTACCCATTCGCCAAAGCAGTTCCTAGCCTTTTTGGCCTTGCGCGGTCGTAATGAAATCCCAGAATATTCAGATCTTGTTTAAGAGAATGTCGGCGGGTTTGCATTTCGACACAATCAATTTTTGTGCCTGAAAGATTTTTGTATACACTAGCCGAAAATAATAAAGTCGAAGTGCCACAGTAATGACGGCTCTAACTTCAAAGACACCGCTTCACTTGGAGAAACAATGAAAACTCGCTCAATCCTTTTATCTGGCTTAATCGCTGCTTCAGTATTGTCTGGCAACGCATTTGCTAATGTAGACCTTAAGAAAAACATGCAAGAAATGAAGCTTGCGTTCAAACAAGCGGCAGAAGCTCAAAGCATTGAAGAGATGCAAAAGCCTATCGTTCGTTTAGATACGCTAGTGGCAGAGCTGAAAACGGGTGTTTACCCAGTCGAGAAAGAAGACAACTTCATGGAAGGCTTCAAAAAGATCAGTGCATCACTGGATAGCATTGAGCAGAAGCTAGACCAAGGTGACTTAGCGTCGGCACAGCAAGAACTTCGTACTATTGATGGCCTTCGTGAAGAGTACCATGAGAAGCGTAACCCAAGCATCTGGAGCAAGATCTTCGGTTAATTCGTTAATCATGAACGTTTGCTAGATAGGTAACAAAGAGCAAACCTCAAGATTCGATTTCTAAAACGCCGCCTTACATTACCCTCTTTCGAGGAAGGTGTAAGGCGGCGTTTTTATTGTCTCTTTTATCGAAAGCCTGCTGCAAAGAGATGAGTATTACTTTCTTAGTTTTAGTGTTGTAACCAGTATTTAACGAAAAAGAGTGTGCGTTAGCTTCAATTTTTTAACTTGCTGTTAATCTTTACGTTTACCTATATTCCAAGTCCCTCATAATAAGGGAAATTTATAAAGACTTGGAATAATGCGCCGAACCTCGTTCAACTTCTTCATGTTACTTGCAACAGCATTAAGCTGGGCGCTAGTGACATTAATGCCTGTTATCAATGCTCATGGTAATAGTGCGGGAGTATGGGCGTCGTTATGTACGGTCAATGGCTTTGAATTGGTTCAAATCGAAGAAGGCGAACCTAATACTCATAAAGGAAAGCCGTGTCCGTTTAGCCATTTTTCCACGTTTCACCAAGATGAACTTCCCACTACACTACTGACAACTCGACTGAGTTCTATTGTCTCCGACAGCTACGCTTTTTTGGCTCTAAGCGAACGCTACACGAGGCAAGCCCCGCGCGGCCCTCCCTTTGTTATTGCTTAAACCTAACCCATTAAAATAATTAAAAAATAAAGTATTAAGTAAAGTTAAACATGCTCAGATTACTTTCTGATTTTTCAGAAGGTATGTTTGCGTGTGTCAAAGGAAATTATAATGTTGAGAAATGAATCTCAAACCCCTGCGAAAGCACAAGCAACTTCGCAGTCTAAAAGCAGTGCAACAACCGGTTCGGAAACCAATATAAAAAGCAAAGACCGCAATAAAACCCTCTATTTCCTCACATGGCGCTGGCACTTCTATGCTGGGCTATTTGTTATCCCGTTTATGTTAATGCTGAGCATTACAGGTTTGGTGATGCTGTTTGATGATGAAATCGAATTGACTTTCCACCACGAAGCCCTAGAGATTGTTGCATCGGGCGAGCCGATTAAAGTGTCACAACAGTTAGCTGCAGTACAACTTCAATACCCACAAGGTTCGGTTACCCAGTTTGTTCCGAGCAAAGCTCCTGATCTGGCTAACCGCTTTTCGGTAGCACTTGTAGACGGCACATCGGTCTTCGCCACGGTAAATCAATATACGGGCGAAGTGGTCGGAGAGATTCCGCGTAGCGACAGCCTGTACCAACTCGCGAATGACATTCACGGCACTTTGTTGATTGGTGATTGGGGTGATTATCTAATTGAAGTCGCAATAAGCTTGTCTATTCTGTTGCTCATCAGTGGTATTTACTTATGGTTACCTAGAGATAACGCGAGCCGCGCTGGTTTTCTTAAGCTTCGATTTGGTTCAGGAACGCGTATTTTAATGCGTGATCTGCATGCGAACATTGGAGGTGTGTTATCGCTCGTTCTGTTGTTGTTTATTCTGTCTGGATTGGCATGGACAGGTTTTTGGGGCGGTAAGCTTGTTCAAGCATGGAGCACTTTCCCTGCTCAAATGTGGGACGATATTCCGTTGTCTGATAAGACGCACGCTTCCCTCAACCATGGCTCAGAAGAAGAGCTACCTTGGAACTTGGAGCAAACACTATTGCCTTTGTCTCAAGATAAGCCAGCAGAACACGTTCATCATGTGGAAGAGGCGACGGAACCTCATGATCACTCTAAGATGGGTGAAGATCACTCTCAACATGTGTTGTCAGCAAGCAACTTCGACATTGATGACGTTACTGAAAAAGCATACTCACTTGGTTTCACTCAATACAAGGTGAATTTCCCGCGTTCAGAAACAGGTGTTTACACGGTCACAGCCAACACTATGGGCGGTGACATCATCGATCCAACGCAGGATCGTACTACGCACCTCGACCAATACTCAGGTCGTATTCTGGGTGAGGTGACATGGCAAGATTATAACTTCATTGCCAAAACGTTAGCGGTAGGTATTTCATTGCATCAAGGTGACATCAGCATCATTAACAAGCTTCTAAATGCTTTGTTTTGTTTGGCGTTCATTGTTGTGTCCGTGACTGGCGGTGTGATGTGGTGGATACGTAGACCTTCAGGTCAAAGAAAGCTTGGCACGCCACCGAAGTTTGGCGATGCAGGGCTTTGGAAGACAGGTTTAGTGATCGTGATAGTTATTTCAGTACTGTTTCCACTGGCGGGAGCGACGATCGTGACAGCAATGCTGCTGGATTGGTTACTATTTTCACGCGTTGAGAAATTCAAGACGGCATTGAGTTAATTGATATACAAACTGACCTCCTTTTTGAGGAGGTCAGTTTCATTATTCAGATGACATGCTCTGTTTATTAAGAAGACGTTAGACTTGTACAGCTCTATATTTGATAAAGCTCTAGATTTCATAAAGCTCTAACGGAAGCCCGTCAGGATCGGCAAAAAAAGTAAATGCTTTACCTGTAAATTCATCAATTCGGATCTGTTCGACTTCGATTCTTTGTTCTTCCAAATAGCTTTTGATTTGTTGAACGTCATCAACACAAAAAGCTAAGTGTCTTAGTCCTTGAGCTTCAGGAAAGCTAGGCCTTTCTGGCGCGTTAGGGAAGCTGAATAGTTCTATTTGAGCACCATTAGGTAGCGCTAAATCAAGTTTGTACGACTGGCGAGCCTCACGATAGTTTTCGGCAATTATCTCAAGTTTCAAAATCTCAGTGTAAAAGTGTTTCGACGCGTCGTAGTTTGAACAGATTATGGCCGCGTGGTGTATTCCTTTCAGCATCAGTTTATTTCTCCTGCCAACTTGTCACCTAAGTGCTTCATGGCGTAATCAATGAATACACGCAGTCGTGCGGGCATATACTTGGTTTGAGCAAATTGCATCGCGATAGCACCATGGTAGTTACTCTTGATGGTCCAATCTTCCAACACTTGTACCACGGAGCCTTCAGCCAACGCATCTTGAATCACGAAGTCATGGAAAATACCTACACCTAGACCTTCTTTCACACCTTTTAGTCGCATTTGCGAATGGTTAACTGCGTAACGCCCACTGACGGGTACCGTGTGAAATTCATCATCTTTAAGAAAATCCCAAATGTGATCTTTGTCTGTCTCTGCAAGATACAAACAGTCGTGTTCAGACAGCTCGGTAGGGTGGTGAGGAATCCCCTTGGCATCTAAATAGTCAGGGCTTGCACACAACACGAGGTTTGTTTTTCCTAACTCTTTCAATACTAAGCTTTCGTCGGGCTTATCAGTCAGGCGGAAAGCAATGTCGATGCCTTGACGTAAAATATCGATGTCGCCGTCAGCCGCTCTCAATTTAAGTTGGATTTCTGGATACTGATTTAAGAATGGAACAACGAAAGGCTGCAATACCGAATTCAAGAAGGCTTCAGGCGCCGCTACCGTTATCGAGCCTGCAGGTTCGGTATGGTCGGAGGTAGACAGTTCAACGGCTTGTTGCGCTGCGTTGATCATCACCACACTCTGATCATAAACCAATTGACCCGCTTGCGTAATGATAAGGGTACGAGTGGTACGCTCAAACAGTTTCACCGATAGCGCTTTTTCCAAGCGGGTGATGAGCTTACTCAAGGCTGATGGTGTCACGCCTAACTGTTTTGCTGCAGCCGTAAAACTACCTTCGTTAACCACCAAAATGAACGAGGCGAGATCCGGAAGCAGGGCGATGAGTTTTGGGTTAATCATAAGTATCCAGTTAAGCTAGTTTCAACGATGAACTTAATGGTAATTGTGAGCGATTTACTTTGATTTGTGAATCAATTTCATTAATTGATTGACGTGATTGCTCTGATAGGTTGTTGTGTTTGAAGCTCATCTGTATAGCGGCGTTGCTGCTGCGCATTCTGAGATGAAAAATTGAGATTTGATATGAAAGCGAAATTAGACGGAAATTATAGCTAATTTGGCGTTTAAAAAAGCAGGTGAAGGGCGTTAATGTGCCCTATGTCACTGGGATGAACTATTATTAGTGCCTGTGGTTCATTAATGTTTTTCCAACTAAAGGGATAATCGGAACGGGGATGTTCAACTAGAATATAGGCATAAGTTTTACAGTGTAAATGATCGTGTTGAGATCGTTTACATCCCTACATAAAGCGGCGCGCGATGCTGCTAAATTATAACTAGGAAGGAATGAGACAATGTCTTCTGCATTTTACCAACAGATTCAAACTCAAATCGAAGAAGTTAAAGAAGAAGGTCTTTACAAGTCTGAGCGCATTATTACTTCTGCACAAAAAGCAGCGGTTTCTATCTCGACTGGTGAAGAAGTACTAAACTTCTGTGCAAACAACTACTTAGGTCTTGCTAACCACCCAGCTCTTATCGAAGCAGCTAAAGATGGTATGGATCAGCACGGTTTTGGTATGGCTTCAGTACGTTTCATTTGTGGTACTCAAGATTCTCACAAAGAACTAGAGCAAAAGCTTTCTACGTTCCTAGGTAAAGAAGACACTATCCTTTACACATCTTGTTTTGATGCAAACGCTGGTTTGTTCGAAACAATTCTAGGTAAAGAAGACGCAATCATCTCTGACGCACTAAACCACGCATCTATTATCGATGGCGTTCGTCTGTGTAAAGCAATGCGTTTCCGTTACTCGAACAACAACATGGAAGAGCTAGAGCAGCAACTTATCGCTGCTAAAGAAGCTGGCGCTCGTCACACACTAATCGTAACTGACGGTGTGTTCTCAATGGACGGCGTAGTGGCTAACCTTCCTGCTATCTGTGACCTTGCAGACAAGTACGACGCACTAGTAATGGTTGATGACTCTCACGCAGTGGGCTTCATGGGCGAAAACGGCGCGGGCACTCACGAGTTCCACAACGTTGTACACCGTATCGATATCATCACTGGTACGCTAGGTAAAGCAATGGGTGGCGCTTCAGGCGGTTACACTTCTGGTAAGAAAGAAGTGATCGACTGGCTACGTCAGCGTTCTCGTCCATACCTATTCTCTAACTCTGTTGCACCTGCAATCGTATCTGCGTCTATCCGCGTTTTAGATCTTCTAGCGGAATCTGGCGACCTACGTACTCAACTATGGGAAAACTCTGCTCACTTCCGTACTCGCATGGAAGAAGCGGGCTTCACTATGGGTGGTGCTGACCATGCAATCATCCCAATCATGCTTGGTGATGCAAAAGTAGCGGCTGAGTTCGCAGAGCGCGCACTAGAGAAAGGCATCTACGTTGTAGGTTTCTCTTTCCCTGTAGTACCAAAAGGTCAAGCTCGTATCCGTACGCAAATGTCTGCTGCACACTCTCGTGAGCAACTAGACCGCGCAATCGATGCGTTCATTCAAGTTGGTAAAGACATGGGTATCATCTAATTTTAAAGGGATGCCACGAGCATCCTTTAATTAGATAGAGCAACACCCAGTAGAATATATAGATTTTTGATTCTCGCCTTACAGTTAGGCGAGATGAACTAGGTAACATTATGAAAATTAAAGCACTTTCTAAGCTAAAGCCTGAAGAAGGCATTTGGATGACCGAGGTTGAAAAACCTGAAATGGGTCATAATGATCTTCTTATTCGTATTAAGAAAACCGCAATTTGTGGTACTGACGTACATATCTACAACTGGGATGAGTGGTCACAAAACACAATCCCAGTACCTATGGTAGTAGGTCACGAATACGTGGGTGAAGTTGTTGGCATTGGCCAAGAAGTTCGTGGTTTTGAAATCGGCGACCGTGTATCTGGCGAAGGTCACATCACATGTGGTCACTGTCGTAACTGTCGTGGCGGCCGTACTCACCTTTGTCGTAACACAACAGGTGTTGGTGTTAACCGCACTGGTGCGTTCTCTGAGTTCCTTGTGATTCCTGCGTTCAACGCATTTAAGATCCCTGCAGAAATCTCTGACGATCTAGCTTCAATCTTTGACCCGTTTGGTAACGCAGTACACACAGCACTTTCTTTCGACCTAGTTGGCGAAGACGTGCTAATTACTGGTGCTGGCCCAATCGGTATCATGGCTGCAGCTGTTGCTAAGCACGTTGGTGCTCGTCACGTTGTAATCACTGATGTAAACGAGTACCGCCTAGATCTTGCTAAGAAAATGGGTGTGACTCGCGCAGTAAACGTGATGGAAGAGAAGCTTGAAGACGTAATGTCTGATCTTGGCATGACTGAAGGCTTCGATGTAGGCCTAGAAATGTCTGGTAACCCATCTGCGTTCAATAGCATGCTAACTAACATGAACCACGGCGGTAAGATCTCTCTACTAGGTATTCCACCATCAGACATGGCAGTAGACTGGAACCAAGTCATCTTTAAAGGCTTGGTTATCAAAGGTATCTACGGTCGTGAGATGTTCGAAACTTGGTACAAGATGGCTTCTTTGATTCAATCTGGCCTAGATCTAACACCAATTATTACTCACCATTACAAAGTGGACGACTTCCAGAAAGGCTTCGACATGATGCGATCTGGTATGTCTGGTAAGGTGATTTTAGACTGGGAGTAGGTTACTACCGGTTTTGAATATCAGAAGGCAACAGGTAAAACTGTTGCCTTTTTTGTCGCCATTCTGTAGCCATTCTGTAGCCATTTTTAATTGGTGATAAATTTAATCTATTGATATTTAATGGTTATTTTTGTTTTTGTATATAGTGGCAAGTTTGATTCAGTCAGGGTTAGACCTGTCACCAATCATTACTCATCACTTTAAAATTGATGATTTCCAAGCAGGCTTCGATGCTATGCGTAGTGGGCTTTCTGGCAAGGTTATTCTTGATTGGGAATAGATAAACTCAGGCTCTAAATAGTAAAAGGCGACAGTGAAAACTGTCGCCTTTTTGACTAATAAAACCGCTAAATAACGGTCGATTACAGTGTGTGTCGCCATTTTGTCGCCATTAATTTTCTAATGGGTTGAGGTGTACCGCTTGTATCAAATGTTCTGGTGCAAAATGTGAATACGCCATTGTTTGCTCAATTTTAGTGTGTCCAAGAATACGCTGTAACACCAAAATATCCCCTTTGTTCATCATAAAATGCGAAGCAAAAGTATGCCGTAAAACATGCGTCGCTTGTCCACTCGGAACGTGGCCAGGTAGAGCCCTTTTAATGTAGCGCCAGGCATCCTTGTAAGTAGTGTTGAAAATTTCATGGTTGCTCACCGCGATATCTAAGATCTCTTGATATAAAGCAGGTGAGATGGGCACACTTCGATTTCTCTTACCTTTTGTCTCGGTGTAAGTCAGTTTAAATTCAGCTACCTGTGAACGGGTAAGAGTTAGAGCTTCACTTATACGGGCACCGGTGGCTAAGCAAATCTTAGAGATTACAATGAGCTGTGGAATTGAGACTGTAATGACTCGATTGCAATTTTTCAGGTTAACTAAGAACTCTTCAATTTGTGGCTTGGTTAGATATGCTAGGTTCTTCTCACTTGTTTTGATTGTTTCGATAGCTTCAAGTGGATTGGGGTATTTCCATTGATTGTACTTAATTAGTTTCTTGAACATTCCCTTTAGATAAATCAATTCCGTGTTATGTGTTGTTGGTGAAATCTTAATAGATTTATTTTTGCCACGGTAGGGTATTCGCGCTGCACGATAGTCTAAGTAGTCTCGTTCTTTAAAGTGGGAGGCAATTGGATTTCCTAATTCTTCAATTGTCTTGGCTATTAGATCCCGAGCTTGTTTACCCGATTTCAACGTATGACCGTGTATGGTCCACCAAGTGTCTAACAGTTCGCTCATTCTACGGTGATCGGGTTTACTTCCCATCCATGGCTTATCGTCAATCTCCTTCATAGTGTGAAGCTCAAAAGCCTTTGCTTCGCCCTTAGTCGTAAACTTTTTACGAACACGCTTCCCCGTTCGCCCATTCGGGTAACATTCGCAGAGCCAAGATTTAGTAGAACCATCTTTTAAATTGCGGATAGACATAATAAAGCCTAAAATTACTGTATATAAAAACAGTATAATTGGGGCTAGAACGTAGAACAATGTTTTATATCGGACAAAAAGCACAGGTTAGGCTCCTATCTCAAAGTGCTAAGAAAGCTAATAGGTTATTGCTATGTATCAATCAATTCATGTGACTGCTGGATACAGTCACTTCAAAATTAACAGTGATGGTCCAATTGGGGTAAGTAAGAAGAACCAAGGGATGATTGATGCAGTTTTGAAGCTAGGTAACCGTTTTACTGCGCCATTTGGTGGGTTTATAGAAGCAGAGAACGTGATCGGTTTGAAATGGGTGAAGCTAGTTGATATTAAATATCTGTGCACCGATGAGGAAGCCGAAACTATCGAGTACGTGATACAAAAAGACCACTATGTAGTGGGGACGTATCAAGACCGGAAGTTGTATATTTTATTGTTTGGTGGAGAGCCAAAACACCATCAGATTAAAGGTCTTGAACAAGATGGGAAAAACAATGTGTTTGGGTTGTTTTAATGTAGAGGTGATAATTTATAAATCAGTTAGACCAGAAACTTACAGTCCGTACTGTCGGCTTGATCTTCTAAATTAGCAAGTTGGCTAGCTCATTTTTGCCCCAAACTTGTTTAGAGTAATTGCTCGTAACATTTATTTTGTAATCTGTTTGCTCTAATTTTTCTCACGCATACTTATGTACTTGGTTGTGCATGTTACTATGTTGAGCTGCTTAGTTCTGGATATGCATATCCAGTCACTGAACTTTTTATCGAAAACTTGATAATTGCTTTAATGAGATATTAAAGCTCTTATACTCCTTATTTTGTGTGATATATGACTAGTTATAACAATGACCAACCTATTGCGTCTGAATGCGAAGATAAACTAAATAGACAACATTTTGCAAAAGAAATAGCTAGCCTTTTAGTTCTTGAAGCCGATGCTCCATGTTTGACGGTTTCTCTGGAAGGGAAGTGGGGACAAGGAAAGACCTCAATATTGAACATGGTGCAGGAAGTCTTTAGTCAAATGGATTTTCCCCCTGTTTTAGTTCAATACAACGCTTGGGCGAACGGTCAATCCGAGTCGTTACTTCAGGATTTTTTAATTCAGTTTACTTCTCAATTGGGCCTTGCAGATCATGCAGAAGAAGGAAAGCGAGTAGCTGAAGAACTTCTTTCTTATTCTAAGTTGTTTAGCGTAGCTAAATTGGTTCCTGGTGTGGAGCCGTGGGGCAGTTTAGTCGAAAACGTATTCAAGGGTGTCGGAGATGCAACACAATCGCTTAGTGACTTAAAGGAATTAGATATTGCAGGTAAAAAGGCACGAGTAGAAGAAAGCTTAAGAAAAATTGATAGGCCAATCGTGGTCATTATCGATGACATAGATCGTTTAACTCCTAAGGAGTGCTTTCAAGTTCTTCGTCTGGTAAAAGCTGTGGCTGACTTTCCTAGAACAGCGTTCATTTTAGCATTTGAACCTAATTACCTAGAGTCGGTATTGGCTTCTAATAATATCGACAATGCAAATGAGTATATAGACAAGATTGTGCAGTTGAGGATTCCACTACCAACAATCACAAGTAAAGATCTAGATGCGCTTGTAGATAGACATTTTGATATGATGGGAGATAACTTCTCTCTTGCCCACTACCAAGACGAACAGAATCGATTAGCATATATTTATCAACGATATCTACGATACATAATCACCAGCCCGCGTGACGTTAAGAGAGTGTTTAACCACTTTAAATTCGTCTACAACCTTGTTCAAAATCAAGTGTGTGTCACTGATCTCTTTGTTTTATCAGTTGTCGCAACAAAAGCCCACAAGATATATAGCCATATAAAGTCAAATCCAGCTCTGTATGCAGGTAAACGCAACTCTGGCTATTTTGATTATGGGTCACTTGACAAGGAAAAAGCGGCAGACCTTTGTAAGCAGCAACGCCTTAGTATCTATAATGCACTTTTGATTAATGAAAACAACGTATATGAAGACTTACTGAAGGAAATTTTCCCTTCGCTAGATTCAAAAAGCTACCAAACTTACGAAGTTTATGACGCTGATGCTTCAGGAAGAGTGGATCATATCAGTAGACTCTCTACAGCGCTCCATATTAGTACACCAAGAGGCTCGGTTTCAGACCAAGATGTGGCAACTTTTATTGAAAGCTCTGGTCAACGTATTGATATTCTTGAAAGCGCAATCTCCAATGGAGCTATCAAAAGGTTTCTTGAGTTATTCGAAATGTTTTTGGACAGAAGAAAGTTTAATGATGATGAACTTCTCCTATTAATTCGAGTTATTGTGGACACATTGTTGTCAGAAGATCTACTTGATGGGTTTGGTATTTTACACTCAGGGCTATTTGCTGAGAGCAATCTTTACGGCAATATCTGTAGGTTACTCAACCGAACTTTACGCGAATCAGAGAACAGAGAAGCTTTTGTTTGCTCAGTCATGCAAGAGTGTGTTCTGTTACCGTTTGTAGCTAGTTCAATCGTTCTGCTTAAAGCTCAATATAATGAAAGAAATTATGAACCTCCTTGGCTAGATGAAGAAACAATTAACAAAATGATTAAAGAATATATTCCTAAAGCTCGCGCAGTTTTACTTGATGATGTATTTCAATCAAAAGCTTTGGAATATCAAGTAATTAAACCATTGTGGCGTTATGATGAGGATGCAGCACTAAGTATTATTAAGGAAATAGGCCAAGACAATGTCTTCAGAGTTGGCTGGTTCCTTTTAGGGCAGATTGGTTCAGATAGTGTGAAAGGCCATTATCTCTCGGTAAATCTAGATAAAGCATGTAGTGTACTCAACTTAGATAGGCTCAAAAAAGAATCTCAGACTGTGAAAGAAAGTGAATTGTCTCGAGAAGATATCGTCATTGCACGTTCAATTGTTGATGGAAAAGCACACTACTTAGCTGACGGTGAGGTAGTTATAGATTAGCTACACAAGAGTTCAAGATCTCACTTCCCTCATCTTAACCAACCGAGCTAGAGCTTCTAATCTAGCTCATTTTTGTCCAAAATGTCTGAATCTGAATCTGAATCTGAATCTTAATATTTGTCATTCTCTAGCTCGAAAATGCCCCAAGATCGTTCAGAGTTAATACTCTATATATTTTAACGGCGTGTATTTCCCCTATCAAATCTAATCCAATTCATCAGGATTAGACCATGCGTACTTGAGGCATGAATTTGTTGAAAATCATATTGCTCAATATCGCTGGAATCAATTGAGAACTTACTTCGGCAAGTTCTGAAGTTCACATCCTAGGCGCAAGGCAATACGGGCATTAGATTGAGCGTGAGTATCATTAGCGTTATGATTGGTTGCATATAATTACAGAAAAAGTCCGTCGATAAAGCGCTGACTGTATAGGAGGTTTCGTGGATAGAGAAAAACTGTTTTCGTTTTATGAAAAAATTTACTTTCATGAAATGGAAACACGCGAAAAAATATTTACCCGTATTCAAATAACTTTTGCTCTATTTTTTACTGGGTATTCAATCGCCAGTTACATGTTAAGAATGCTTGATTTCACCTCATATAAGGAGGTGGCAACAACATTCGCAGCGTTAACAATTGTAAGTGGTTTTATTTCTCTAATCGGTGTTCGACATTTGGTTATTGCTTTTTGGGGAAGTGAATACAAAGGAATGTCGAGTCCATTAGAAACGGATAATTATCGCCTAGAGGTGCAAAAGTACGCGTCTTCGATTTTCGAATATAATGAACAATATCCCGATAATAAGCAGCCGATAGTCGATGTAGATGACATGGTTTCACAATTCATCTATGAACAATTGAGAGATTGTTCTTCTCACAATACCAAAGTGAATGATTCTAGGTTCGCACACACCCACAACTCTATTAGGTGGCTTTTAGTTTCAGCTATTCCTTTTTTAATAGCGAGCGCGCTATTTGTAAGCTTTGACCTTGATACATCATCACCACGTAAAGAAACCCTGATATATAATCGCTCGCTTGTTGAAGAAGTTGATAAACTGAGTCATAACATAGAGCAGGCAGCCTCAAATAACCAAAATTTCCAGGAGGATCAGAGAGAATGGCTACAAACTCAAAATCAGGTGTTACACCACCTCCGCCAAATGCACCAACAGCTCCAAAACCAAGAAAAATTATTGAAAATGGTAAACCACCAAAACGCTAAAGAGGACTTGAACAATGTCGAACAAGAAAAACCCACCACCACCGCCGCCACCAAGTAAGCCAGATACACGTTCAGTATTAGGAAGTGTCCCGCCTAGAGACAAAAAATAATACAGTTAACGAATAAGGATTTAGCGTTGCGTAGCCAACGTTAAATCCCAGATGTTTAACAAGCCCGAGTTGCTATATAAGTAAATTGTGCAATCTGCTCTAAAGGTTGGCGGCCTTGATGCTTTTCTCAAGGCGAGTAAGCTCACCGAATGGCAGAGACTTCATAGACCTAAAGTTTTACTTATGGCACTTTTCTAAAAAGTGCTAGCTCAGATCTGCCCCAAAATCACTTAGATTAAAGACTCTACACTATTAAGAGGGCGTGCGTTTACCCTACTAAAACTTATTCGATTGAGCTGATAACTCATCATTCCGTTACTAGGTGACATCTTGTACGCTAACTCCCCTTTATGTGGCATAAGGTATTGATTGTCAGTTGAGTTAATATGAAAATGAATGCCTCACCTAAGGATGAAAGACAACAATTTGTTGTCTAATAAGCGTTAGGGCTCTAGGAGAATACGGTGTTAAACAAAGATATCGCTAAATTTTCATACAAGTGCATGTCCGATTCTAAATGGAGAAAACTGTTCGGGGTTGTTAATGACTCAAGTTTGAAAATGGTACAATGTACGTGGAAACTTGTGGGTGAACAGCAATGCCGAAATGGCTTCGTTCCCGATTTAGAACAACTTGGTGACAATTACGTAGGCGACTGCGGCGCTTTGAATGGTCCTTTTGAATTCAGGCGTATTGAATGGCTTTTATTGCCTTATCGAGTTGAGTTTAAGCCATATAAAAATGCACCAACGCAATACAAAACGCAGGATTTAACGCCAATATTAGAGCATTTAAATATGCTCGGGAGTTTCGAAGTAGAGATGGACAAGGTAGGGTTGAGAATATATGGCTACAAGCCCTAACAAATAAGGATTAAGCGTTGCGTAGCCAACGTTAAATCCCAAGTGTTGAACAAGCCCGAGCCTCTATATAAGTAAATTGTGCGCCCTGCACTTATTGATAATTTGCTAATTTAGAAAAAGTGCTAGCACGTTTCTGTCCAAAAATGTTTCAGAACTACTTAGAGATTGCACAACGACCAATACTGGGCCAAAGAAGAAGACTGCCATAAGGTAGCCTTTTTCTTTGCAAGTGCCACTCCCCAAGAGGGGAGGCTGATAAGAGGCTCGTTAAGTATCGGTGACGCTATTAATCAAATTAGCTGCAGTGCTCTCAAACAGGTGAGTGCAACAGTTAACGCTTTTCCATTACTAACGCGACTCTACCTACAACCCTTACTTCATCTTCTTCGACGGTTAGAATCGAACCGTTAAAGCTGATTGCTAGTTTTTTGCCTGGTAAGCGCTGGATGTCGTTTAGCGAGAGTAGGCCGTCCATATTAACTAGGTATGTACCGCTTACTGCTTGGTGAGATTCTTTATTTATAAGGAACGTAGTAGTTCCATCTTTGATTGCTATTACATTACTCACATCTAACTCGTCTAGAAGAGTTTTATCGAATGCAAGTATCCCTTTCCCAACCAATTTACCGTCGTCAATAGAGAAACAGTCGATATCGAAAAGAGTTTTCGATTCGTTCTTCTTATTAATATGCTTTTGGGTTGGTGTTTTAGGGTACGGTTCGCCTTTATCGAGAAGTAACCATTCAAGTGAGACTCCAGTGCTCAAATGAGTCCTCACTGCAATTTCAAAGGGAGTAAGGTTTCTCTGTCGCCAAGTCGCGATTGTTGATTTTGGGATGCCAAATACGTCTGCTACATCCTGTTGGCGGTCTGAATTCGTGATATCTATCAACTTCTTGATAATATCCCTACCTCCCAAATACGATATTTGGTCTATTTTAAGTTGCTTGTTATTCATATGTGATCAATAATCGCAATTGAGTTCGGAATGGTGGGGTGCAACTCGTCATTCCGAAATTAAACATTCAATGACTAAACAGGATATCATTATGCTCTCATATCAAGTAGTCCTAAATACGCCTTTCATGACGTACGATCAATACTCTCAGTTCTCTGGAATGCCGAAGCGCACCATTATGGATTGGGTCGCTGATGGTCGCTTACCTATTAAAACTAAAGCAAAAGGTAAAGAAACCCCTCTCATCAATATGGTCATGTTGCTAGAAATGGCAACGCGTGAAACGTTGGAGAGAATGGGGTAAGTAGCCATGTGTTTATCTTTCATAATTTCGTCCAAAGATTTTTGTCCGTTGGGGCTAAACATTCTTGGTTGGAGTTTCGTTGTCGTCTCGTTTGTCTTCAAGTGAGTATTGGTTATGAACGGAACTGACTCAATAGGCGAGTTCTCTCGCACAAAACAAGGGGCCTTTAATGAGGCGTGTTGCGTGTTTGCTAGGTCAGAGAATATGGCTAGGCTGGCAGAGGTTATAGGGATGAGTCCGACCATGCTGCGGAATAAACTTAACCCTGAGCAGCCTCATGTCCTGAGTTGTGTTGAAGCCATCACTCTCGCCAAAGTGAGTGGCAATCATACCATCGTAAACAGCTTGCTTCTTGGGTTGGGGGTGGTCACCGCTCATATAACATCTGATAGCACGGAAGACACCTTTGTTCAAAGCGCATTAGAGAACTCGATCTATTCGGGTGAATTGTCTCGAATGGCGTTGGAGTATGCAGGAAATCATCGCCTAACTCGCACTCAAAAACATAAGATTATTCATACCGCGCACACCAGCATCAGCATTCAGGTAAAACTCATCAGGAGCCTGGAAAAACTGAATCAAGGTGGTTGTCTGCTTAAAGCCATAGAGGAGGCGGCAGACGCTAATGGTTTATTTGTTTCAAACATCAATTCGGAGCAATGATGTCTATTACTCCGTGCGATAAGTCATGTCCTGAAACGTCTGGTCATGGATTGACGGAGGAAGATAAGCGTAGAGGCCTTAGGTATATCAGGCGTATTCGACGCGAGTTATGTGATCGTCAACTTTCTTCATTATGGGTTGAGCAGGCGAGGTTAATGACCCAATTAAGGCGTTCGAACCATGTGTTTGAACAAGTACGACTGCGAATTCGTTTATTCGGCCTTGAGAAGCGAATACAAAGAATCAGACAACGTTGGCTTTGACGCATTTTAATTTTCCAGAGTTGCGTTATTGGTTTCTCAGAAGGTGAGCGTTATTTAGCCGAGGTCAACTTTATGAATCATCATGTGTTTGCGGTCGTACAGGGTAAAGTTATTCAAACCAGTATTGAAGCAGTCTTCAATTTAGTCTTAAAAGGTAAAGAAGAGTGGCGTGATGCAGTCTGTTGTCCTTCGAAAAGGCGTTCGATAAAAATTGACACCCGTGGCGGCTACGAAAGCTCGAAAGGAATGGCTTTGACTGGCTCTCAAATCTTGTCAGAGAGAGTCAAGAGGACTGATTCAGTAACGGCGCTCAACGCTCAAGACAATCTCTCTTGCTTTGTTTTTTCTAAAGGTGAGTATGGGCAAGGTGCACCGAGGGTGATGAGATGACGGCTCACTCTGAATACGCTGCGTCTTCATCCATTTCGTGTTTGAGTCGGCTACTTGAGGAAGCGCCTTATTTTTCGAGGTGCAGTGACAATAAAACCGCGATGCTCATCAGACCTCGAAACTATGCGGTCAGATGGCCGTATATGCAGGTTAATCGTAAAGATATGCAGGCGTGGATGGTGTTTGACATCGATCATGACCATCGAGCTGTCCCCAACCTCTATATTTGGCAAGATGAAGGCTTGCCACCCCCTAATCTAATCGTTCGAAACCGCACCAGTAATAAAGCCCACCTTTTTTACGCTATTGTGCCGGTTTGCACCAGCGATCAAGCACGATCCAAACCCATTCAGTACCTCAAAGCCATTTATCGCGCCTTAGCATTACGACTTGAGGCGGACTTGAGTTATTCAGGCCCTGTTGCCAAAACGCCCTTTCATCCTTGGTGGCAGACGACCGAACTCCATCGGAGTGTCTATGAACTCAATGAGTTAGCGGATTCTCTTGAGCTGGAGACAACGCGGCCATGGCTTCGTCAAGATACTGATGTCTCTTATTCTCGAAACTGTACTTTGTTTGAACACACTCGCCGATACGCGTATGACATTGTCGACGAAGAAAGAGAAAAGGGCAGTTATACGAGCTTTAAACGCCGTGTCGAGAGTTTCGCTCATTATAAAAATACCGGCACCCCGGATAAGCCGCCTCTGAAGTGCTGTGAGGTGTTGGCGGTGGTGAAAAGTGTTTCCCGTTGGACCTGGGATAAATATTGTGCTCGGTCAGACTGCCAACGAGGTGTGATGAGGTTGGATAGTGGATTAAGTCTGCAGGAAAAGCAGCGTAGAGCGGCCAGAAGAACCCATAACCTTCGTAGGACGAAGACCACTCGCCGAATTATCCGCACATGTCAGGTTTTGTTACGCAAAAATCAGGAGCTCACCATTGGTTTGGTGGCGCGTAATGCGGACCTGTGTCGCCAGACCGTCAGTCGTTACATCTATTTGTTTGAATGGGTCAAGTCTGCTTTATCCGAAAATAGGCAAAATGGGCCAGAGCATCGTGGTGATTATGCTGTTCATCAGATATCTGCCCCTATAACGTTATACTGGGCGGAGTATGAAGTAGGGAAGAAGAAGGCGGTGCTTGAGTCAGCTTTTCCTTGAGTTGAAGAATAATGAGTAACTATCGAGTCAAAATAA
This sequence comes from Vibrio sp. 10N.261.55.C5, assembly GCF_041470505.1. Classification (NCBI taxonomy): domain Bacteria; kingdom Pseudomonadati; phylum Pseudomonadota; class Gammaproteobacteria; order Vibrionales; family Vibrionaceae; genus Vibrio; species Vibrio sp. 10N.261.55.C5. The sequence continues at coordinate 52,734 of NZ_JBFRMS010000030.1, read as the reverse complement.
GATCTCTTGGTAAATTTAATAATGAGTTTGAGTCGACATAACCCCATTTTATGCGATTAATGTCTCAATTCGTGCAAATATGGATTTACACACCCCAGATTGCTGTATATCTATACAGTACATAAAGAGGGGGGATTTATGTCTTTTAAAGATACAGAGACACTGTCAACAGGAATTGAATTCATTGTTGAAGCCGTGGCGGTGAAGACAAATGGCCAAGATCATTCAGCGTTAGGCTTATACCTGATCAGCTTACTGCTCGAAGATCAAAAGATTTCCCTTGATTGTGATGATAAAAGGAAAAGGCCGGTAGTACCACTTGGTAAGTCGCGTCAAACACATCTTGATATGGGTTGGAAGTGCCCTGCTTTTTAGATTTGGTTGTGTTAGCTAATTGGGTGAACTTGATAGTGATAGTTCTTCAACTCTTCACTTGTTTGGCACAACTCAAATGTGAAATAAGGCTGGGTGACTAAGCACTGAGTGAACCTGTCTAATTCATTCGTATGTATAAACAGCGAAATTGGTGCAATCTGACGGTTTTCATTATCGAAGCAGTTATCGATATGTGCTCTGTCGATATAAACAACGTCCATTTCCTGTTTAGGGGTCTCTTCAATAAGTTTTGTTTCTAATCCGCTCTTCTCGAAGTGTTCTAACAAGGCGTAAAGCTTATCAACGTCGTTTTGACTTTCTATCGCTGAATATTGAGATAAAACGCTCTCTAAGTGTTTTTCGATTGAACCAAACTTATTCTTCATCAAACAAACCGTTTTAAGCTTTTTCTTGATAATGCTATATCGAGCTTGTTTGATTTTTGGCTTCAAGAATTCAATGATGATTTTGTTTCGTTGCTCTTCTTTAACAAAGTGACTGGCAACGTTTACTTTGAAGTAAAGGTGGAGAAGAGTGTTTTCGAAGGTCGACTTAAGAAGTTGATGATATGAATGTTCTGACATTGTTCACATTGACTATTTATTGGTGAGGGTATCTTATCATAAGAATAGCAAGGCTCTAAGGTCGAAACCAAAGTGACGCAACTTGCTACAGTGAAAACGATACAATATATCACTTTATTGGTCTGCTTTTTGAGTAACTTATGAAAGTCGAGCTCGTTACTTCCCTTAAGCGTCAAGCCACCAAAACCCTCGCGGAACTACACGATACCAAAGAGCCTGTGTTAATCACCGAATATGGCAAACCTTCCGCGTATTTGGTTGATGTGGACGACTATCAGTTTATGCAAAACCGTTGGGCTATCCTTGAAGGGATCGCTCGCGGTGAGCGCGTCATCTCAGAAGGCACGTCACTGAGACATGATGAAGCTAAGGACAAAATGTCTAAATGGCTGAAGTGATTTGGAGTGAGCCCGCGTTATCTGACCTTAAGATATCGCGGAATACATTGCCCTTGAAAATCGGGTTGCGGCCAGGCAATTGGTTTAAAATATTTTCGACGAAGTTGAAGGCCTCAATGACTTTCCGGAGTCTGGGCGCCAGCCTCCTGAGCACCTTAATTATAGTAAAGTCGTATCAACCCTTGTCGCGTTTTTTACAAGCAGAGGGTGACAAGGTGTACATCTTGTTTGTAAGGCGCGCGGAGCGAGGTTTACGTCGATTTTTGCTGAGCAAACAGTAAAGCGTTTGTGCCACTTCTGATAAGCTGATGGCCTACATCTATTAAGGCATGAGCGTGGCGAAAAAGAAAAAAGCACTCCAATCTAGACGCATCACCCAACCAGGACCTTCGTGGACGGAGGCCAAGCTAGTCACCATTCGACGACATCGTATCGAGGGCACATTAAGCTTCGGGGTGTCGACCATCTCTAGACAGCAAGTCTTACCCGATTACGAACGTGTATGGGAACAAACCATCGTCGAAGAAGCTTACCAACAAGCGATTGTCGAGTTGTTAGATCAGGGCGAGGTCGTGTTAAGAGTAGAAGACTAAATGGGCTGCTCATTGGGATGTTTTCTTTCGGGGATTGCCTTTCAAAAAATTTTTTCCGAAACTTGTAGACTACAGCGTAGTCAACCTTAGTACCAGAGAATCGGGTGTGGGTGGTCTAAATACTCAATGCGTTTATTTACTATATCCGCCGTCTTCCCATTCTTTGCAATACCGTCTTATTAATAACCGAAATGAGAAATCGATGGTGCTCAATGGCGAGCCAGCCAGGTGCTCCTGAGTTTGGTTGTTAAATCTATGGGGTAGAAGGTTCACTCCTTTTTCTTGGCACTCTGTAATAGTCGCAATGAACAATGGGATTTCACTTCCAGGGTTTTGTCAAATTCTGCCCAAGGCGCGATTTGTTGGGGCGTGACTCAATTTTGCTGTGGCGCTCAACCTGTTGGCGATGCTTCTCACGCCAGTAGGTAAAACTGAGCAATTCTTTGGGATTAAGTTCGCGCGCGGTCGACATTGATTTTAAAATCATCCCAATGATGCTCCAGCGGTAAATAACCATGCGCGAGAAGGCTGTTTATTCCCTGGGTTATCCTTATTACTGGTGGCGTGTAAATGCTTTCACTCGTACGTTGATTCTTTAAGCTCGTTCTTATGATCTACGGACGTCGACTTGTTTGTCGATATGCTCGCTCCAAATACGGCACTTGAGGAATCAGATTTATGCTTAAACAGTGTACCAGTCGTAGTTACAATATTTTCAATTTCAGAACTCGACTTTGATTCTAGTCTTGAGGTTAGGTTAAACAACAGGTATTGGTTGGTGAGAAGCCTAATAACTTAATTCAACGTGGATAGAGCTCTCGCGGCTGGTGCCATCTTCTTTAGGGTTTTTATAGCCTTGATATTATTGATTAGTAACGGCTGGATAACTTTTAATGAAAAGTGTATTACATATGTAATACATTGACAGGGCGATGTATGTTTATTATTGTGTATTACACATGTAATACATTAGGTGTCTACTATGAAAACAAAGATCATCAGCGCAGCGAACCAAAAAGGTGGTGTTGGAAAAACCACGACTCTTGTCAATTTAGGAGCTGAGCTTGCACGAAAACGAAAAGTGTTAGTCATTGACCTTGATCCTCAAGGGAACTGCTCCAAAACGTTAACGGGACAACGTGATTTTAAGTTTGAAGATACGGTTGCTGCTTTGTTTGATAAACCTAAAGTTGTGTCCATTGTCGATCTAATTCAACCTGCAAAGCTTAATGGGAACTCCATTGAAAACCTCTATGTTGCTCCCGCTGATGTTCAGTTGTCACGTGTCATCGAAACATCACTGACAAAGATTAATCGTGAACGAATTTTAGAGAAGCAATTGGCGAAGTTAGGTGATACCTATGATTTCATTCTTCTTGATACTCCACCAAACTTATCCCTAACGACTCTTAACGCAATCCAGGCCTCAGACCTTATTTTGATCCCTGTTGATTCTGGTGCATTTTCACTGGACGGCATTAGTCCTTTACTCGAAGCTGTCTCTGAAATTAAGGATGACGAGGGCAACTATCTGATTCTGAGGAACGAGGTCGATTCAAGAAACGCTATTATTAATGAGTTCATTGATGAGGAATTGGAGGTAGTACAAGATAAATTGCTACCAGTATCTGTGCGTCGTTCTGAGCATGTCGGACAAGCTAATGCCGTTTCTTCTCCTGTGCGCTTTTATAAATCGGGCTCTCTTGTTAATAACGATTACCGAAAACTCGCTGCGTTTCTTTTAAATTTAATGTAATACATAGGTAATACACATGAGCAAGTTAAAGAAACGAGGAGCTATAACAGCTATCTCTAGTGACAAGAACGAGGGTTCAAGTAAGTCGACTGGAATTACGACTGTCAAAAAGAAGGTGACGACATCTTATAAGGTGCCTCCTCTGACTCTTAGAATGTCACTGACTGATAAAGAACGGATAACTGATTGGGTAGCAAATCTGCAAGAGCAGACAGAGAGAAATGTGTCTGCAGCGAAACTGTACCGAGCCTTGGCTTTATATCGAGATAAGATCGATGATGAAGATCTCATTGAGTTGATCAACAAAATGAATTAAATATGTATTACATATGTACTACATATCTTATATAAAGGCTCGTTATAGACTTTAAGCGTTGTCATAGGGCCTACCTCGGACTTAACTTCAAACACTGATGAACATGACACTTGAAGAGTCTTGTCACCTGTTCTGAGCCTCATTTCCTTGTAAAGACAAACACTTTAAATGTGTCTTATCACGACTTTTATCGTTGCCTTAGGCGTCACCCTATGGGCTAGGCCTGACTGCCCTAAGAGTCTTAGCGCCTTGTCGCTCCCTCCTCGTTGATCTCTCTGTCTTTGAATAAGTTCGAATAAGGGCTTGTTTTCTTATGCGCCGATTTCTTTCACTCGCCTCATTTTCGGGCTCGCAGGCTGTTAACCGTCTCTCCCCACAACCTGTTTTTCAAGGGAGGCTTCGCCGCTGCGCGCCCTTGCAAAGCAGAACGATGTTGAGATAGCGGACAGCCAAGCGGCTCCGAAAAGTGATACTCAAACAGAAAGGAAACTCTCATGGCGCAACAAAACTCAACCCCAACTCTCTCTAATTCAAATTCATCGACCAGCGTTTCGCCGCTGGGGCACGAAAGCTCACCAAAAAATGATATCTCTAGTCCTTTGGCGGTATTGAAGTTGCGCTATCAAGTCAAAAAGTGTCGTGATGAGGTAAAAAGAAAGTCTGATTTTGTTTCCAAAATCCAGCGTTTGAAAATGTTCAGTCGTCGTCAGTCGCTAGAGCAACTGGCTGATATCGCAGCGTTAAAAGACCAAGGGTTCGTTGACGCTATCAAGCAGCAGTTTCCGCAATTGGTGTCGCGTCGTTTTGCTTTCCATGAAATACGTGACTTTTTCATCGAATTAAATGGCGCTGGCTTTGGTGAATGGTTTCTGCACGAGCGAGTGGATCGCATCATTATGTACACCACTTACGGGTCTGTGTTTCCAGCGTTGCGCTTTGTGACAACAGGGGAGGGAACGTTTAAGTGCTCAGGATTTTGTTTCGATGTGCGTTTTGGCGCTTAGGGGGTCACATGGCCGTTCGTTCTACAGTATCCGCTGACATATCCATGCACGTGATTTGGGTGAATTCAACCGACTTTTACTCCACCGTAAAGGCCGTCAAGGTTCATGAGATTTTGGTGAATGAGTTTGGGTATACCGACTCTTTAATACTAGAGGAAGGCAACCGAGGGAAGGGGGAGAGTATCAGTGTGTGATAACACTTGAAGTGGTCAAGTAAAACTGGCCACGGTTTTATGGGTAAACCAGAATTGTCGCTCTGATTCATTTGGTGTTAATCCACCATTGTATTGATGTGGCCGATGTTGGTTGTAATAATCAACCAGATAATCTGTTATTGCTTGGCACGCCTCTGTAAAACTTCTATCGCCATTCGTTGGCACCCATTCCGTTTTTAAGCTTCTGAATACTCGCTAGATCTTTCAGTATTAACGGGAATAGCTCTCTCGCTATATAACGTTTTAAGATGCGAGTTATTTCCTTAGTTGATAACTCTTCTGCTGTTCTTCGTGCAACATAGTCTTTTGTTCTGGGATCACTACGCATTCTAACTATTGCCACGGTCCAAAGAGAGTTATTCGCACTACGGCTACCTCCTCGATTCAACCTATGCCGGGTAGTTTTCCCCGATGACACTGGAATTGGATTAGACATAATGACCCACACGAGGTGCTAGCCTCCAATTTCGTGGGTTAGCGTAAAGCCAGAGCCATAATTAGTGTGTTCGAACAACTAAATTTGGAGGCTAGCATGAATAACGATAGCATAATTTTCATAGGCTTAGATACGCATAAGTCATTTATCCAAGTCGCCGTCTTGCAAGAACAACGCGGGACTAAACTTGAACATTTGGGACTGATAAAGTCTAACAAGTACGCACTCATTAAACTCACACAGCAACTGCAATCTAAATACCCAAAAGCCACCCTCCATTTTGTCTACGAGGCCGGGCCTTGTGGATACTGGACATACCGATTGCTCACCAGCCTTGGGCATTGCTGCTGTGTCATCGCCCCTTCCCTTATTCCTAAGAAGTCAGGGAATAGAGTCAAAACAGATAAGAGAAATGCTGTAAAACTTGCCCAGCTTTTTAAGGCTGAAGAGCTAACACCTATTTATGTTCCTGAATCTGAAGACGAGGCGATAAGAGATTTATCAAGGGCTCGAGAAACCGCGATGAAAGACCTTAAAGATGCAAAGTTCCAATTCAAAGGCTTTCTTCTAAGCAATAATGTACAAGCAACTGTGAATGATAACTGGTCTAAAAGCATCTACGGTGGCTAACCGACCTCATTATTCCCCATCACAGCCAACAAATTGTATTGCAAGAGATGATCATCACCATCAGTGAGAGGATGCAAAGATTACAACGGTTGGATAACGAGTTATTACACCAAGTCAAAAACTGGCGTTACTACCCTGTTGTCAAAGCCATCCAGGCCATGCGGGGGGGAGGCGACTACTTGTTGCTCTCGGCATCATTGCCGAGCTAGGCGATCTACGTCGCTTCGACCATCCAAGAAAACTTATGGCTTATGTAGGCCTCGTACCGACGGAAAGCTCAAGTGGCGGAAAAATGAAACGAGGGAGCCTAACCAAATGCGGAAACAGCCGAGCACGACGATTGATTATTGAGGGAGCACATACTTATAAGCACAAAGCTAATATCTCCGTCGAACTGCAACTGCGACAAGAAGGGCTGCCCAAAGAAATTGTCGATATTGCTTGGCATGCTCAGCAACGATTATGTCGCCGCTATCAACGATTACTACAAAAAGGCAAACATCGAAATGTCGTCTCCGCCGCTATCGCAAGAGAAATGATCGCGTATATCTGGGCTATCGCGAGAGAGGTGGTCGTGAGCGCAGTCGATCCAAAAACACGGATTGCAAGGCTGCCTGCATGAGAAAAGAATTAGTGTTAACGCATTTGATGGAGCATCGGGTGTGGCACAAACACCGACGGCGTTAGGATGGCAATAAAGCTCGCGCTTTATTGAACCATGAGCATAGACTGAAGACAGGTGCCACGACGAAATAAGTAAGGTAGGCGCTACTCATCACGCGATGAGTAATCCACGTATATCAGCATGAGAACCGACGAAATTACTTGCTTCATCTATGCGTTAACACTATCTCAAAATAAACAAAAGGCTCTGAAATGTGGGAGCAGAAACTTCTACGCTCTTATTGACAGTAGGGGTCATATCAACGCCACACAAGGCTGCAAACGATGATTCTTTCCTTAATCGGTTGGCGTTGTCTACAGTCGCAACTAAGAGCGTTGCAGCCACATTTGTGCCGACCCCAAACCTTGACACAAGGCTTTGAGCTGTGTTCAAAGTCAGTTTTTCAAAGCATTATCAAGAGATTTTACTTGGTCATTAAGGAAGTTCCAACGTTGTGCCAACAGCACAAGCGAAATCATTAATGGCTCGCTACTATTAGAGCACCGAGCTAAGCGTGCGGTTGCACACGCACTAGGCTTTGGCTGGTAAAGGGACTGTTTTAGCTCATCAGGACCTGATACAAGAAGAGCTCGTATATGATTCATCGCCTGAGTTCTTGCTTTGACAGCGCTATTGCGGGTCATTAGCAGGCTCCGTAATGACTCGACTGGTCCTGCATGGTTTTTAGGAACGACTGCTGCTTCTCCAGATAATACGCTTCTAGCCGCATTCTCTGAATCTATAACGTCTGTTTTGCCTTTCAGACGTATCTCCATTCGATTCATTCGTATCACTTCATATACATCAATACCATTCTTATCAAGAATTTAGTCAGTTCAGCACCAGAGCTTCCCGTACCTTCGATGCCAGCTTTTTGAAGGAACCCGTAAGACTTACACCATGCTAAGTGCTCACGATAACCTGCAAGATCGACACTAAATGACTTACTTTTAACAACCTGACTAAGCTCATTGATAAGTGTTGCAACATGAAGACCCAAATGAGTATCTACACCTAAATACAATTTGTAGCGGGGATCGTTACTGTTCATTTAATCACTCTCCTGTGTGAATCGCCCAGCAGGACGGGACACTGGAGATGCAATACAAAGCTCTTATTAAGTTACAACTGAGTCGATAGAATTGAATAGACTCTTTGAAAGACAGGTCAATACAAAGACATTTCAGCCAATCCCAGCACGGGTCAGTACAAACAGTCTGTACTTATATTCTAATCTCAGTATCCCAATAGTTACCTCGACGGCCCATGCTTTGAGTGATTCTATATCTCCATAGTAGTTGACGATATTTCTTACTCGTATAGTGTGGCAACCTTAGTCCGAGTGGAACATCACGCCAGGTGGTCTCCCTCAGCTCTCATAAGCCATGGTTAACGCCTTCCCAGTCAATGCGCTATCTGGTGAGTGATATATTGCACAACCAAGGATTTTTTGAGCGAATAAGCCAATGACAACAGCTAGATAAGGCCATCGTTGCCCCGTCCAGATGTAGGTCACATCGCCACACCAGACTTGGTTTGGCTCAGTTACCGCGAACTGACGATTAAGATGGTTAGGTATAGGAGCCTGCTCCTGCTGTGTTTTTCTGTACGTATGTTTTGGCAACTGACTAACTCTAGTTCTTTCATGAACTTACTCACACGGTAACGACTAAGCGGAATACCTTTTGTTGTCACTATGTCTGCAATGGTTCTCGCTCCGGGGGAACCATTGCTAATCTCATGAGCTTGTCGAACTTCGGCGCGAATAAGTACACGCTCTGACGCTAGAGCTTTAGTTCTATTTACCCAATAACGATAACTACTGCGATGAACCCCGAACACTTCGCAAAGCTGTTTCACCGCATAACTCTTCTTGAGTTTCTAGATCATCGAGAACCGTTCAGGGAGTCTGACATCAAGAGAGCAGTAGCGCTTTCTTAGCCAACGATTGAAGTTGCTTTTGATAGCTACCATCCAGGCGGCCTGCGGTCAGATCATCAAGCAAGCGAGTTAATCGGTAGTATCTGACCGTTTGTTGTTGGTCGCAGGAGCTGGTTGCAAGTGCGCAGCCAAGATACGTTTTACCTGCTCCTGTTGGGCCTGTGCTCAAGATGTTCTGGTGCTTGTGCGGATAACTCCCCGTCAGAAGTTCGCTCATCTTTTTGCGATTGAGGTTTCGTCCCTCTTTGTAGATGAGTTGGCTCGGTTGCGCATACACTCTCAGTTTAGCTTGTCGTTTTAAGCGTTGGATTTTGCTCTGACTACGGTTCAAGATCTCGCTTTCCAGAAGAAAGCTTAACCTCTCCTTGAAGTCCAGCTCTGCGTAAGTAGTCAGTTGCTCTTGTTGCTGTCGCCGCATGGCTCAAGCGGAGGTTTTTGAGTTGATGATTGAGTGCGTTCATATCCTTTCTCCTAGTGATAACAGTTTGGGCCTCGAACATTACTGTGAACAAGGTTCGGCGTATTCGCTTTGTCTTTACTCAGTTGCCTTTCACGATTGTTCTTGAGTAGATTGTTGACGAAAGTGTAATTGGGTTTTGTCAGTATTAGTGAATCTTTACAGGCTTGCTTTAGGCGCGACTCTCCATGGGCTTTGCTTAGGTTGAGTAAGCGCTCAGGCGACCACTTTTGATTTTGATGATTACTCGGCATGTGCTCTGGTTGAGGGCTGTTTCCGCGCTCCCTTTGGCTACGTGGGTGCTGGGCGACCAAGTTACCTTGATGGTAAATTTGCACCAGACGGTTGGAGGTTTCTAGCTCAACATGGTGACCAACAAGTTGATGAGGAACCGAGTAGTAGTGACGGCGATATTCGATGTGATAGTCAGGCCCGACTTTGGCTTGTTTGGTTTCGGTATATAGGTATCGCTGCTTAGGTAGCGGCTTCAATGCAGGTTTATCGAGTTTGTCGAACAGCGCTTTAAGACTTGCACCATACTGTTTCATCTCACGTTGGTTTAAGTCATTCATAAGCTCACGAATGGCGAGGTTCGGTTCTTTGAAGGTATGGAAGGTTTGGTGTCGTAGCCGCATCATGATCCAGAGTTCAACTAGGGGCACGGCATTCTCTGCTTTGGCTTTGTCTTTCGGTTTGTAGGGGCGAGCAGGCATCACAGCGGTTTGATAGTGATTTGCCAGTTTTTGATAGCTGTCGTTAAGTCTCGGCTCATAGCGATTGGTTTTGGTGACCGCGCTACGCAGATTATCGGGAACCAAGATCTGTGGTATACCGCCGAAGTGTTCGAACGCATTCACATGCGCCTCTAACCAGTAAGCCTTACCTTGACTAGGGAAGGCTTCAACATAGGTGTAATTTGACGCGCCTAAGGTCGCCACGAACACTTCGGCTTCGCGCACTTCACCTGTATCAGGGTTTACCACTTGAAGCCGAGGCCCGCAGTAATCGATAAACAGCTTGTCACCTGCGACATGGAGCGGACGCATGTTGCGCTTTTTGGTTTTGAACCAGCGAGTGAAGTGCTCGCAGAACTGAGTGTAAGCGTAAGCTTGTTCGTATGCGCCCCATGAACCCACGGGGCGATGTTGTTAGTGTTTGAAGTTCCAAGGTAGGAGCGCATCGATATCTGGCTCAGCCTTCGCTAGCTCTTTCATGCACTTGACCATGTAGTCGTAAAGGATAAGGCCATTGGCTTTCGCAGTCTCGACGATACTGTAAAGCATCGCGCTCGCGTCAGCGCCATTTGCAGTGGTCGAGAACAACCAGTTCTTCCTGCCAATGACCAGCGGTTTAATTGCCCGTTCAGCTCGATTATTATCGATAGATAGATGACCGTCATCGATATAGCGGATAAGTTTCGGCCATTGGCCGAGCGTATACTTAATCGCTTTACCCAACGGGCTAGACGCTATCACTTGTTGAGTTGTCATCCATTCGTACAACTCGTCCAGTATTGGCTTAGCGTACTGTTGACGTTCTGCTTTTCGTGTCTCGAGAGACGCACCTTTTAAGCGGGATTCTATCCCATAGAGCTTCTGGATTTTAGCCAGCGCTTTATCTGCTTTACCTGACTTACCTTTACCTTGAAGCTTCTTAGCATCCATGAACTTACGACGTGCATGCGCCAAGCAGCCAACATTGGTCACTTGGTGAAGGCCGTCATAGGCACCATAGCCATCGGTTTGCAGATAACCACTGTAATCCCCCAAGAAGGCAACAGGGCACGCCCTCGCGCGACTGTTTTGAGAGTCGTACAAGGCGATATTTTTCACTTTGGGAAGTGCGGCTTCTGGCGAGTCTGCGCCCGAGCAGTAGAGCCACATATAGCACTGCTTATTTTCCTTGAGCACATTGAACGGTGTTTCATCCGCTTGAACCACTACTTGCTCTAATAGGTGTGTTTTCAAGGCGGCATAAAGCGGTGCGAACTTCTCACTGACTTGGATAACCCACCTCACCATAGTAGTGCGCGATAGTTCGATACCCGATTGGGTAAATAGCGACTCTTGGCGATACAGTGGCATTGCGTATTGGTATTTGCCAAGGATAATATTGGCCAACAAGCTTTCTGTGGCAAAGCTTTTAGGGATAATGCTTTGGCGCTGGCTTTTGAACGATACGGCTGTTGTCTTCAGTTTGCTCGCACTGACGACAAGCATATTTAGGACGAACATATTCCAGCACTTTGAGTACCGCTGGCGAGAACTCTAGCTTTTCACTGCGGTCTTCACCTATTTTATGCAGGCTATGTTGGCAGCAAGCGCACTGTTTTTCGTTGTCATCTAAATCGAGTTCGATAACCTCACGAGGCAAGGTCTTTGGAAGTGGCTTACGTTTACCGCGCTTCTTCGTTGTGGTGCTCGTCGTAACCTCAACCTCTTCTTCCTTGGCAGCTTCACATTCCACTTCGTTGAAGAGGTCACCTTGAGATGCATCGTAAGGCTTTAACACCTCCGAGCGTTTAGCGAACTGGCGATCGAAGGCAAGCTTGAGTTGTTCAAGTAGCGACTGACGCTCTTGTTTCAATCGGCTTTCTGACGCCATTAGCGCTTTCACCATCGCTTGTAGCTCGGCAACATTTTGACTTTCTGGGTTGATATTTGGCGTCTTTTTCATGGCATTTATTATACTAAAGTCATGCCGTTAACGCTTGGTGGATAAGGCTTTATTATCGATTAAGTCATTGTGAAATCATTTATTCGAACGGGTTTATGGCCGATAATCGTGAAGCCTGAAAGCAGTCTATCAAGCTCAAATTGAGTTAGGGTAAACACCTCATTTTTCTCTTTTGATGGCCACTTGAACTTGGCTTTTTCGAGGCGTTTATACCAAAGAGCAAAGCCAGTTTTATCCCAGTACAATATCTTGATTTTGTCACGCTGTTTATTGGTGAACAGGAACAGTGCGCCGCTTGCCAAGGGTAAGTCGGTGTCACTTTCGATAATCGCAGCAAGACCATTGATCGACTTTCTAAAATCGACGCTGTCACGATATAGATAAATCTCTGGAGCGCTGAGCATACGTTTCATGATAGCGCACCGATGAGTTCTGCGAGATAGACCGCTGGCGTGCCTTGTGGAATGCTCAGCTCAACATCATTGACTAGCAGCGTCATGTTAGCCGTTGCTACTTGAGCTTGATACTTTGTTGTCTTTTCGACGACTTCAGCTCGGATAAAGCCTAGAGATACGTCCGTTTTATTGAGTTGCTGGCGCTTGGCATAGAACGTTGAGGGATTGAGTTCATTGAGCTTACAAAACGCGAGTGTCGACAGTGAACTCGATTCAGATTACTCGATAAGCGTTTGCCATTCTTGATTGGTGCGTCGTTTTCCCATTTCAAATCTCCTTATGGTTGGAGACTTGATCTTATTCTTCGCGCTAGGCGATTAGAATGCGGGGTTTATGACGCGCTTACGATTTTGTTCATTGGAGTTCTCTTTTTTGCCACGGTCGCTTCCTTACTTTTTTGTTTAAGAAGTAAAGAATAGCGAGCTATTGATTTAAAAGAGAAAAAGGAAGGATTTCGGGCATTCCGATCGCGGTTTTCGCTATTCCGATCACCGATTTCGGAGTTAGGCTAAAAGTGATCGGATAATCGCGGAATCAGTGATCGGTTTAAACCGAAATGGGTGATCGGATAATCCCGAAATATGCAAAATCTAAAACGTGCATAACCATTTAATGTGGTTGTTGTTGCTTTAGTTAATAAGCTCGCAAAAATAGCGTGGTCTGTTTTGGTCACAAATAAAGAATTCTCACTAAAAATTTAAACCAGATTTGCAATGATGATAAGTGATGACAAAATGGTTAGACCACCAGATTGAAACCTGTTGAGTGGACAAGCAAATTAAAATGCTTCGATGGTTATGAAGACAATCTGGCGCGGATCTCATCGCAGAGCGAAGTTGTGTAGTGACTTCATAAAAACCCTGAATACATTGGCGCAAATCAGCACGTTATTATTTACAGGGTCGGGGCGTACCATACCTTCAGTCACTCTTATAGTGGTGAACAACGTTTCATACGACTTCAGGTCGCACGGACATAAACGAGTTAATGATGTTTAATTACTCTTAATTTTTCTGCTCATATTTTTAGCTATCCTGCGCTAAATCAGAAAGTGTCAAAGTCCAAGATTACTGCTTTAAAGAGCGTAAAGCCTCACCTAGTAGGTTTTCTGGCGAAAGGTTAGAGTGAGTCTTTATTATACTTTCGATTCTCCTTGTAGACAAAATTTCACAAGCCTTTCCTTTACCATCAAAGTCCTCTTGTCTTTTGCCGTATGCAATATACACATTAATGAAAGTGCATTCCTTTTCTCTCTCTGAGCAGTTAATTTTGCGGAGTTTTTTTTGAAGACCTTCAAACATTCTATCGAGGATTTGGTCACTATTTGCCTTAGTAAAGTGGCTATAGACTTCAGAGATAGTGCTATTTATTGATAGCTCAAACCTATGTACTTCTGGTTTCATTTAAAATAACTCAAGTATTATTGGGATTTGTCTTACACATACTATAACCAAAAACACTAAAAGTTATTGGTTAATTAATTTAGTCAACTTTGGCTCTCTTTGTTATTAGCTCTTGTCGACAAAGTTAACTGCTTCTAGTTATAAAATACATCATTCCCAAAGCATTGCATTCTTTTTAGTTGGTATCAATGAGATACCAACTTTCTTTTTTAGAGCCTCATGTTGCAACAAAACTGACTTCCACACCCATGGTTTAGGGTGTATCAACATGAACAGTTAAGTGTAACTATTGCCATGTCCTCAGTTTCTGTGCATCAGTTTTTTTACTTTATCCTCTTTGATTCAGTCAGTTCTAGACATAAAGCGAATTCTTCAATATTGATAATTTCCAAGAAGGCTTTGATGCTATGCGTAGCTGGCTTTCTGGCAAGGTTATCCTTGATTTGGAATAGATAAAATGATGCTCTGAATAGCAAAAGTCGACAGTGAAAACTGTCGATTACTACGTTTGCCGCCATTAATTATCTAAAGGATTGATGTGTACAGCTAGTATCAAATATTCTGGAGCAAAATAAGAATACGCTGTAACAACAAAATATCCCCTTGTTCATCATAAAATGCGAAGCAAATGTATGCCGTTGAACATGTGTCGCTTAATACAGTGTTCGGTCTGACTATTAGTGTCCTTTGACTTTGAACGTAGTACGACAATGTCTACACATGTATTTTGCTTTTACACCTAGAAACTTTTCTATCAAAGTCCGGCGTATCCTTACAATCCATTTTTTCTTACAACAACATGTCATAACAATAACTAAAGTTACATCTGATACAAAAAGTCAAGTGATGAGATTATTGACTAAAATATCAAGAAGATAGTTAGCACCGAGAGATTTTTTGATTAAGAGTTGCTTATAGAGCAAGTGTCTTTAAATGGACTCATTGATTTTCAAGCATCAACACAGATACGCCAACTAATACGGTGTCTTTCATTCCTATCGATCTTTGGACGGATTGTTATTAGTTCTTTGCCGCGTTCCAAGCAAGAAGATGACTATAGTCCTCGCTGCTCATTTGTATTCGCTAAATCATCTTTTTACAACTTAGCTTGATATACTATATTGGCCGAACATCGATTCTTGTCGATAAAGAGATCATGCATAGTGATATTTTATCGCTACGATTTGCGCTAATAGAGAAGGGCGACATCAATAAGACGGTATAACGATTTCGGCGTTAATTCCTGACACTTCATACTGGTGGTAAGGTTTTAGCATTACGGATCTCCCCACTATCAGCCAACTCTTTGTGGATACGCATTGAGCCACCACGACCTTTACTATTGTCAAAAGCTATTTTGAATTTTTTATCAAGCTTTTGGTGTATTGCCTCACGCTGGGTGACCTTGTGGCGATGCTTAATTCAGTAATAAAATCCACTTCGTGAAGCTTCTAACACCATAGCTATGCGGAGAACATTGTAGGTATTCGAACATAAACTCATCGTAATCTACTTTAGTTTTTTGCGATGTATGGGGTCCACTCATTCTCTGCCAAACTTAAGCATCGGCAGGAAAAGTAAAATGAGGTGTCATCATGCTAAGAACTAACGGAATCGGCATAGACTTAGAGAAAAATCTATTTTAGGTTTGCAATATAAGCCCCCAGGGAGAGTTGCTCTGTAACAAAGCTATCAGCGGGCAGAAGCTTAAGGAGCTCTTTGCTAAAGCCAAACCATCCCTTGTTGATCTAGAAGGCTACTTATCACTACAGGGGGAGATACGCTGAGTCCTTCGGCCACGAAGTGCGTATAATTAGTCCTAAAAAGTGAAGGCCTATGTTGAGGGTCATAAAACTGGGGCCAATGATGCGTTTGCTAGCGCTAATGCAACATTTCAAATAAGAAGAAAATACAGCAAACCCAAATCGATTGAACAACAAACTTTGATGTATCTTGAAGCAAATCGCCAGTTTCTTTCGAAAACTATCGTGTCGTTGGGGTTGCACATGCGAAATATCATATAACGAATACGGTATTGTTAAAGGCCTAGCTGCATTAGTGACTTCAACACATTATGAAAGGGATGTTCTACCTGCAAGATGAGTTAAACCATATTCAGAAATAATGAATGCGACCACTAGCCAAATAGAACCCTGTAAAAGACTCATGGCTCTTGAAGGTGTTCGTGAGGTAACCACCACCATGCTTTATGCTAATTTGGGTGATGGGACACAATTTACTAGCGGTCGACAAGCATCAGCGTTTATCAGGCTACCACCTAAGCAATACAGTTTAGGTGGTAAAATGACAATGAAGGGACTAATAAACTTGGCAGAGTTAGGGCTCTTCGCTCGATGCTGTACCTTGGTGATATGGCATACATATATCGACAGCCATAGCACCTACTAACGAAAAACAGACGTGGCTTATCTAGTTTGTCAATAGGGTCGGTTTCAAAAGGGCTTGTATCGCATTAGCGAACAAAACAGTCAGAACAGTTTGGGCAATGCTACGCTAAAACACAAAACATCAGTCAAAGGTATTTTACTTGCTTGCAAAATGAATTAACAGATTACAAATAATTATGTTCAATGGTTAGATCAGCCTACTGAGGCCCTGACTACTTCGCAATGTTATAAAAAGTTTTTTCGCGCCAAGGACAGTAGATACGCATGCATCAAAGGTTAGAAGGTCGTTCCTTGAATGAAAAACCGAATATACGACCGGATCTTACTCCATTGCACATTCTTATCTTGTAAACTCGTAGATTCCATATACGAAGCAGGTGGCAGACCTCTTTACGATATCTTGCTCTTCAGCTTGCTCAGCCAATTGCCTTTTGAGCTTAGCAACTTCAGCTGTTAGGGTTTTTCGCACTGACTGGTATTGGTGGTTTTCCTGACGCCATTTCGCTAACCCTGGCTGTTTCGCTGACGCAGCGACTCGGCTTTGTTATGTAATTCAGTGGAACTAAATTAAGAATCTAGGGCGCATCATTACTAACGAAGCTAATAAAAACGGAACATTATTTTTATGGAGAAATTGGTACAAAAGGGCTATTGAATAGAACTAAGGGTTTCGTTAATCAAAAACTAACGTAGTTCAAAAGTTTAAAATAAAAGCAAGGAAATATAAAAATCGTAGGATTAATGTCCTATTAATCTTTGGTGAGTGTATTTAATTTCTTACATTCAAGATTTGTTGGCAGGTAGAAAAATATTTTCGGCGAGATGCTATTGCACTGACTTGGGTTTGGGATTTAAAATTAATCTAATTAGCGATAATCAGCTTGCGTCTGAAAAGTTGGATGGAAAATTCTTTTGTGTTTATTCAGTTACCAATGTTTGCATTTGCAAATGGAAGTTCGGTTACGACAATGGAAGAAAGGTGAGCGTTGGTTTGAAGGTTGATAAAAGTTAGCTGTCAATTTTCATTTTCATTTTCATTTTCATTTTCAT
The DNA here is from genome assembly GCF_041470505.1 of Vibrio sp. 10N.261.55.C5. Lineage (NCBI taxonomy): Bacteria > Pseudomonadati > Pseudomonadota > Gammaproteobacteria > Vibrionales > Vibrionaceae > Vibrio > Vibrio sp. 10N.261.55.C5. The sequence goes on along the minus strand of NZ_JBFRMS010000030.1, from coordinate 35,373 downwards.
CTTCGACTCATACGCTTGGTGAAAATAAAATTCATTGCAAAAATATTAGTTAATGAAGGTGTGTATAAATGATTTAGCAATGGGTTGTGGTATGTGCCTGTTCTTTCTGTTTGTACATTAAATGTTGTAAAATGTAAAAATGTAAAATGTAAGGTGGAAAAATGAAAAATGTAAATTTAGATGAATCAAGAATGATTGTTGGTGGGAAGTGGGAAATAAATTGTTACGCTCCTAGTTATATTAGTGGTGGGCAAGTTGTAGAACGTGGGTATAATTTCACTAGATACTCCAATGACAAAAAGATGAGCAACAAAAAAGCTAACGACGTTTGTGGTAGCGGTAATTATTCTCAAGGTTATAAAAGTATTTAGTATTTAATCATGGTGGCGTTTTAAAGAAAGGCGCCACCATTCTTATGGAAGTGAAATTTTGTTTTGTATTTATTCACTATTGGAACTGGGTGTTATGCTTTTAAAGAGGATGGCGGCTTTTTTTTATTTGATTTTTAGGGTAATCATTGGGTCTTGTAATACTTCATTTCCTAAAGTGTGTTTATATGTTTGTCTTTCGTTTAGTGCTTTATATTCACTTATTTTTTGTTTGGGTGTTAATGGGTTTAGTGTTAGAAGTAACACAAAAAAAATCGTAGGTAAACATAGTTTTTTACCTAACAAAGCATTTTTTGATATGTATTGTAAACTGTATGTACAGATGATGTGTTATGGCAATAAAGTTATTTGTAATGAAATTAACTTTTGTTCTGAAAAACTTGAAGAATCTAGAGTTGAATATAAGAACCAAACTGGCTGTGATGTTATTTTATATCCGTTGCATGTTTTTTCTGATGAAATAGCAGTGATTGTTGGCTTGGGTGCGTCAAATAATAGATTATATGTTATTAGTGATGTTGATGAAGGTGATTGGAAAAAGCGTTGGGGGGATGTCGTTGAAAAATGGAAAAAAAACAATCGAGATTTGTATTTATTCAATCCCTTTGTGAAATCGAAAACTGACGCCTCACGAGGTATAAGAAAAATAGTAAAGAAAGTAAGAAATAATACCGCTGATTTTGCAGTTTTTCCTGACGCACTACCAGAATACACCAGGAGGAGTGGTCAAAGTCACTCTTATAAAAAATCAATATTGTTTGGTAAAGAATCTAATTTACATGCTGGCCCCTTTAATTTTCCTTCTTTAATGCGAAAAGATGTATTACCATATTATATTTTTTTAAAAAATGGGCGTTTGAAAATCGAAATATTACCTATTATTGAAAAAAATAATGTTAAGCATGATCTTCCATTATTGATAGAGCATGTAATTGGAGGAATGCATTACAAGCAGTGGTTACTTTGGCATTTTCCCTCATTCTTCTATCGACAAGGTTAAATAATGAATACAGTGTGTTTACAAGGTGAAATGGCTGAGTGTGGGTTGGCTTGTGTAAGTAGTATAGCTGAGCTCCATAATAAAAATGCGCCTTTGAGTTATTTAAGAACATTATGCAGACCATCAGATCTTGGGACTAGCCTTTATGACTTAACTGAACTCTTTGGGAAATTAGATCTTAATGCTCGTGCAGTTTTATTTAACATTCAACTAATTCAAGAGTTGCCTACTCCTTGCATTCTTCATCTCAATGACAGCCATTATGTCGTATTGGAGAAGGTTAATAGTTATTGTGCAGTTGTAATGAATCCCGCTTTAGGTAGGCAGGTATTAAAACTTGGAATATTAAAAATGAGCTTATCCGGATACGCTATCGTATTGGATGAAGAAAAGAAGCTTAACGCTAATAATTCCTTTTTTAACATTTTCCAGTTTAAGAATAAAGTCATAAAACTTGACGCTCTTTTATTAATTTATGGTTTATTATCCACATTACTATCTTTGATATTGCCGGCAATAATGTTAAATATAAATAACGGTTTTAAGAACTTTGAAAACCTAGATTTTCATATGTTATTTTATCTGGCAATAGCGCAAATAATTTCTGTGGTTATAATTAGGCAAGGCTATAAGCGAACTATGATAATAGAAGGCGCAACTATGGCCAAAGAAAGTAATAAAATGTATGCTCGATTTTTAAATAATAAGATGTCTTTTTTTGAGCGTCGGACCTCAACAGATGTTGCTAATAGGGCACTTAAATTTGTAGGTGCGCAAGTTGCAAAATCGACTATTTATAACACTTTAATTATCTGTATTATTCAACTTATAATTTCATTTTTAATTGTTGGTTACATTTCCCCATATTTGGCCTTTTTTTTACTATCTGTATCTTGCATATCATCATTCTTAGCTTGGGTGTCGAGGAAGAATTTAAGTCAAATTAGCATAGTTGAAGAATCTTATCGAGAAAATATATTTAAGCATTTTGTGGAATCTTTTAATTCAATTTCTGACATAAAGTCAAAAAAGGCAAGTAAGAATCTTTGCGTAGTAAATGATTCGAAAGTGAATCAACTCGTAGACTTTAACATTGAATCTGGTTTAAAGCATCTGAAATTCCCAATAATGCAAGAAATTATTGGGATATTTGATATGATATTGACATTATGTTTGTGTTTTTGGTTGATTCAATATAATAACACCCCTTTATCATCTGTATTTTTGTTTTTTTATGTTAAGCAGGTGTTTTCTACTTCTTTTAATCGTTTGATTGAAATAAATGACTCGTTTGGCGCTTTTGATGCAGCACAGGAAAGAGGAAAAGACGTTATTGAATTTGAAAAAGATAACAGCATTCACCAGTTCGATAGCGATAGAGTCGGAGGGCTCCATCATGTAGGCATTGTCGAAAAAAAGTCTGATAGAAATTCAATTATTTTCCCCGAATTGATAATAACTAAAGGGCAGTTAGTTGCTGTTACTGGTTGCTCTGGTTCGGGTAAAACTACGTTATTAAAAATATTGTCTGGTTTATATTGTAATATTAAGTTGTTGAATGATGATGGGGGCGAGATGGATAATAACGTGATTATTTCATCAAATTATTATCATGCTACCAATCAAGACTTTATTAGTGGTTCTGTACGTGAGAATATCACAATGTTTGATGCAAATCATAGTGACTCTGATATCCTTACTTTAATAGAAAAGCTTGGTTTGGGACAGGTTATAGCATCATTACCCCAAGGTATAGATACGAAAATTAATGATTATACAAATCCCTTTTCTTCAGGAGAAAAGCAACGTGTATTATTATGTAGAGCATTACTTTCAAATAAGAATACTTTATTGTTAGATGAACCTATGAGTAATTTGGACGAGTTGAGTTGTGATTTAATTATGAGTACATTGAAAGGAACAGGAAAAACGATTGTTTTTACTAGTCATAACCCTTCTTCAATTAGGAAGGCAGATAAAATCATTGATCTTAATATTAAAAATCAGGATCATGAAAGTGAATTCTCGTGAAATTGCAACTAATAAAAAAAACACTTTTTTGTTACTTTTTATTCTAATTTTATTATGTTTTATTTATGTGAACATCATTGGCAGTCCAAATAAGTTTCAGGGACGGAAGACGCATGTTGTTTCGATTGGCAGTATCACTCGTAATGTAGAGTCTATCGGTGTGATTGAGGCCGCTAAAATGATTGATGTTGGTGCCAGTGTTTCAGGGGAAGTTACCGAATTAATGGTTGGTGTAGGCGATAAAGTTTCACAAGGTCAATTGTTGATCGAAATTGACCCTACTGTAAGTGCAAACGAGCTTAAAACAGCACAGAATGAACTGAAGATAGCTGTAGCAAATTTTGATGTGAGTCGCGAACGGTTTCTATATGAACAAGAACAGTTAGAGCTCATTGCACATTTAGTAAAGATTGGAAGCAAAACATCACAAGAGTTGAAAGAGCAAAATCTTGTATACTTGGAAAGCAAAGCGTCCTTGCAAAGTAGCAAACTTTCTAAAGAGACAGCGATGTTGGCGGTGGACTCAAAAAAAGCTCAATTGACTTACACAATGATACGTTCTCCAATTGACGGAACAGTGGTGTCAATACAGGTTGATAAAGGTCAAACTTTGGTTTCAACTCAGCAAGTAAGTAACTTGATAAAAGTTGCAAGTTCTGACCAATATATTGTGAGAATTCCTATATCGGAGTACGATATTTCGAATATATCTATTGGAGATGTTGTGGATTTCCATATCTTGGGTGTTTCAAATGAGACATATAAATCAAAAATATCGAATATTGATTTGACTCCATTAAGTAACAGTTCAACCTCAAAAGGTGTTATTTATAATGTTTCTTTCCATGTTCCCCGAGAACTGTCAGAACACGTTCGTATTGGTATGTCAGTAGGTGCGAAAATAAAAATAATGGAAGAAATAAATGTTGTTATTGTTCCTAGCCATTATGTTCGATATGACACAAATGGAGTTGCGAATATTACTGTACTAGATAATGGTAATGTTATCACCAAAACAGTCGAATTAGGTTTGTATGATTTTTTAAATTCCGAAGTGGTTTCCGGAATTGAAGTTGGTGATGTTTTGATTTTAGAAGGAATCGATTAATGCCTTTGATTAAAATTAGAAATCTAACTAAATCATTCCATAAAAATAGTAATAATACTGTTGTATTAGACAAGATTGACTTAGATATTCATGAAGGCGAGTTAGTAGCTATAGTAGGGAGTTCTGGTTCGGGAAAGTCTACATTAATGAATATTATTTCTGGCTTGGATTCTAACTGGAGTGGAGATTATCATTTAGATAGTTGTGATATGCAGTCTTATGACAATGAACAATGGGCTAAGATTAGGAGTTGTTATTTTGGTTTTATCTTTCAATCATATAATTTAATACCTTACCTTAGTTGCTTAGAGAACATTAAATTACCATTGTTATACTTTAAGTGCAAAAAACATTACTATTCGAATACCCTTGTAGAGACTATAAACCGGTTAGATATTAAAGAAGTGAGTTCTAATAAGCCAAGTGAGCTATCGGGCGGGCAGCAGCAACGGGTTTCTATTGCGCGAGCTTTGGTTAGTGAACCTCGAATTCTTTTGGCTGACGAGCCAACTGGTGCATTGGACATACGAAATAGTGAAGAAGTAATAAATATTTTAAAGGAAATAAATAAAGATGGAACTACAGTAATAATAGTTACTCATGATATGAGTATTGCTGAGTTGTGCGATAGGCAAGTTTCAATTTCGGACGGTAAGGTTATAAATGGTATTAATGAGGATTCTGTTGTTAATGATAAAATTAATCATAATGAAATACAAGGTTATAATTTTCCGTATCGTATGAAAACCGTGTTGTTAAACTTATTTTTTTTGTATAAAAATAATAAGATAAAGCTTTTTTTAAGTCTCATAGGAGTAATAGTAGGTATTGCAACTATTGTACTTAGTTTGTCTGTATCTGAAAGTGTAGAAAAACAAGTGATATCAGAGTTGTCACGAATGGGAAATAATACGGTTCAAGCTGCATCTTATGGAGAGCAAGATGGACTGCTAATAGAAGATACGTTCAATAAATTAAAAACATTTAAAGAAATTAAATATATTTCGCCATATTTACGCACGCAAAAGAAAATAAAGCGAGCCTTCAAAAAATATGATAATAATATTTCAAATGATGCCAGTACAATACTTGGCGTATCTCATGAATTTAAGAATCTAATTAAGTTACAGCTTTTAATTGGTCGGTTAATGAATCAAGAAGAGGTGGAACTTGGTCAAACTGTTGTTGTGATTAATGAAATTCTAAACAAACAACTATTTGGAACGCATGATTCAATTGGCAATAAATTGATTATCGATAACATGGTTTTTACTATTATAGGTATAGTAAAACAGAGTGACGTACGCACACCACAACCTATTGCCTGGATCCCGTATACTACATTTATCCATCGAATTAGTAATTCAAATGTTATTAACGAGTTTCACTTTACAGCAATTGAGTCTGATTTAGAAAAAATCATTATTGATTACTTATATAAGATTACAAAAGGTAGTTATACATTTTGGTCAGATAAAGAGTATGTGGAATCTCTTAATCGAGTGAAAAATTTATTTTCAATTTTTATCTTGTCAATTTCTTTTATTTCTTTGTTTGTTGGAGGATCAGGAATTATGAATATAATGTTGGCTTCGGTTAGTGAACGGTATTCAGAGATTGGATTGCGTCGTGCAATTGGAGCATCAAAAAAAAATATACTTGAACAGTTTCTGATTGAGTCCCTTTTTGTTACATTGTTAGGTGGTTTTTTAGGTGTTCTATTGTCCGTTGGTACATTAATTGTGATGAAAAATATATTAATTGATTTTGAGATTATATTGTCTTCTTATTCCATTTTTGTTGGCGTGACATTTTCCTTATTTACTGGGTTATTATTCGGCTTGTTACCTGCCATTAAGGCTTCGAAATTAAACCCTATAGAAGCGCTTTCTCGATGATTTTTAAAAAGTGTTTATATTTGTTTTTATTGCTTATCATTGGTTGTAGTAATATTAAAAGTAATTACTTTGATTACGAAAAAAAAACGAAGGTGGAAAATGAACAGGGTGATTGGTTATATGATATAGAAGAATCTAATTTGTTAACTGCCCCTTACCTTAATGAATTGTTAGCTAGTGTCATTATCAATAATTTCGAGTTAAACTTAGCTATACTAGACATCAAAAAAGGGGAACTAAATACAAAAAAGAAAGATGATGAACAGGGTGTTCAGATGAATATTAATGTTAGTTCTTCTCATTCAAAATATTTGGACCACGGAGATGAATCTAGTGGTAACTATAGTACCTCTTTTGGTTTGTCTTATGATGTTGATTTTTTTGGTAAAAAAAATATTGAAGATAAGTTGATGTCGATAGACCAAGAGTTATCGTTTTTAGACTTTTTAGGCCTTAAGAATGACATAACCACTTTAGTTATTAACGAGTATGTGTCAATATCTTCTAACAAGTTGAAGCTCGATGTATATAAAAGAATCAAAGATATCCGTATTGATATCTTGAAAATTGAAAGGGAACGATTAGACTCTGGCGTTTCTGTTGGTTCTGAGGTCCTGTCCGCTCAACAATCTTTAGACTCCGCGGTGGCTATAATTGAAAATATCAAGGAAGAAATTTTCAATTCAGTTAACAGAATTGAATTTTTTTCTGGGAATACTGAATTTATCGATATAATTAAAATTAGCGAAGTTGATGTCATAAATTTACCTGACGTGACATTTTCTGATTTGCCAAAATTCGCAGGTACACATCATAGCGTATTAGGTTCTATGCTTCAAATTAAATCTAGTGAACTAAATTTCGAACTTGAAGAAGTTGCCTGGTATCCACAATTTTCGATATCTGGGAGCATTGGTACTCAAGGTGAAAAACTGCGTGAAATTTTTGAAAATCCGTTTGGTTCTATGTCTTCATTATTGATTTTTCCTGTTATTGAGTGGCATAAGCGGACTACTAATATGGGCTTAGTTAATGCTGATTTAACAACGGCACATTTAAATTATGAAAATGTAATTAGTTCGGTCGTAGACGTTATGAACAGTTCTTTAATTAATCTATATGCAGCGCAAAGGCATTATGAAATTAGTCAAATTGAGTTATCGACAGCTAGGTTGACTAGATATTACAGTTTGAATAATTATAACGCAGGCTTTACATCAAAGTATGCAGATCTTCTTACAGAATTTGATTTTCTGAATTCCAAATTGACTGAAATCGATGCTCAGTATAATTTAGTGACTGCAAAAGTTGAGTTATGTTCAGCACTCGATTATCGTGGTTGTCTTTGATTGTCTTTGA
>NZ_JBFRMS010000030.1:0-26810 GCF_041470505.1 Vibrio sp. 10N.261.55.C5 | reverse complement strand
TTGTCTTTGATTGTCTTTGAGGCGTAATTAAATTTAGAGCTAATGCCACCCTGTTTCGGGCATTTCTTAGTTAATACGATAAGTTTCAGGCATACCTAACCCAGTAAGCTTGTTCAACGCTTTTATCATCGCGTAAGTTTCACCTACTTGTGCATTGTAATTTCTTAAACTTAAACGACCACCAAGCAACTGTTTAACTCGATATATCGCTGTTTCTGAGAGGGAGCGTTTGTGGTAACTATAACGCTCTTTCCAATACTCATTAGAGCCATATAACTTCTGGTTACCTACTGTGAGATTTCGGGGATGACCCCGCTCCCAGAAAGTAGCCCCTTCTCTTGGAGGAATAAGCGCAACGGCTCGCTTAATCTTAATCGCATCGTGGCAGGCTCTCGTTTTTGTCTTAAATGTGACCTCAACTTGCTTTTGTGTTCGGCTAACAAAAGTGTTGTATTTAATACTAAACGGAATATGAACCTAAACATCGAGTCGGTGAATCATTGCGGCGTTCTCGGTGGTATAGAAAATGCTCGTTTTCCCATACCCCTGAGGGCAGTCGTGAAGGCTAAGTCACTGAATCGACTCGCCACTTACCCCCAAAATAGCAGAGAACCGCGGTTAATGAGAAATTGGTTGTATTGCTTCCAGTTGGTTTTTTTGTAAAGAGATTTAGGAATAAGATTATGAATGGAATTAGCTAATCAGCTCTTATGTTATGGATCTAGTTTGGATTACGCAACAAAGCAAATTGAATCAGGCTCTAAATACTTGTTTGTTCGTTGTAATATAGTTTGTCAGTTTCTGTGAGGAAGTTCATTTAACTATGTCGTCATGTGCCGAAATATTACAATGCCAAAGGGACGGAGTTAAAGTTGTTGATTTGCATCTTAATGTGTTCGCGTAACTTCATATGAGCGGGGTTATGCGTATCACGTTTATGATAGATGAGTTTATAAGGAATTTCGTAAATATCGATGGGGCATTCGATTATTTGTAGATCGAGACTCTTGCTCCACTTTGTTGCAAATGATTTGGACATGAGCCCTAAGTAATCATGTAGCGCGACGTTCATTGCCATCCCTGCCAGCGAGCAAGTAACTACACCGGTTTTACGCTCTTGCATCGCTTCTTTAGCTAGTTGCTCAAAACCGGTAGCGTTTTGCCACCTTCCAGAAAACAAACAATGAGTTTCATTGTAAAACTCTTGTTTGGTTAGCGAACCCTGAATTCGAGGGTGTTTACCACGACAAATAACTACAGCAGGCTCTTGGTAAGCTTCTTCGATAACAAACGCAGGGTCTTTGGTGGTCACTGTATCTACGATTAGGTCCATTTCCTGACGTCTAAGTTGCTCAAATAAAAAGCATTTTTCCGGGGGGGATTCGTGTAATACTGCGCCATTTAGTGATTTGATTTTGTGCAAAATAGATTCTGAGCAATACACTTCAAATACTTTTTCTTCTAATACTGCGCTTTCGATAATGTTAATGGCTTGTTGAAATTGAGGGACCAGTTGATACGCTGTTGAAGTCAGCGTGATACCTCTGCCTTTCTTTACAAACAGTTGTTTATTTCCTACTTGTTGTTCTAGGCGCTTCATCGATGCGCTGACTGCAGGCTGCGTAAGTTGCAGATGCTCTGCTGCTTTAGTGTAAGATTGGAGATCCGCTACGACAAGAAAGGTTTGAATTAGGTTTAAGTCCATTATCGTTCTCATAAATTGAATTTATACATTAACAAAATTGCACTATATTTATCTCGTTTACTTGTTAGTTTAACCTAACCTGTATGGGAGTTTAAGATGAACTTCCTATAATTTCTGAGAATTAATGGAGATGGTATGAAAAAGGCAACCAAAGAAAAAGGGAGAAGACTGGTGCTTAACGCCTGTACGCTCGCGTTAGGTGCTGCTTCTGCTACCGCAAACGCGGCTGACAAACCCAACATCTTGGTGATATTTGGCGACGATGTAGGTTACTGGAATTTAAGTTCGTATAACCAAAATATGTTAGCTTACAATACGCCAAACATCGACACTCTTGCTCAAGAGGGCGCTAAGTTTACAAACTTTTACGCACAGCAAAGCTCTACCGCTGGCCGCTCTGCTTTTATTACAGGCCAAATGCCTAAGCGTACTGGCTTATCAAAAGTCGGTTTACCTGGTGCGGTTGAAGGTATCTCTAAAGAAGATCCAACCATCGCTACCATTTTAAAACAGATGGGTTACGCGACAGGTCAATTTGGTAAAAACCATCTAGGTGACCGAGATGAACATCTTCCAACAGCCCACGGTTTCGATGAGTTTTTCGGTAACCTGTACCATCTGAATGCGGAAGAAGAGCCAGAAAACGTGGATTACCCAACGGACCTTGAGTTCAAGAAGAAGTTTGGTCCACGCGGCGTTATCCACTCGTACGCTGACGGAAAAATTGAAGATACAGGCCCTCTAACACGTAAGCGCATGGAAAACATTGATGGCGAATTCCTCGACGCAGCTGAAAGCTTCATTGAAAAACAAGTCAAAGCAGATAAACCGTTCTTTACTTGGTTCAACGCCACTCGTATGCACAACTTCACTCATCTACCAGAAGAGTACAAGGGTAAAACAGGTGCGGGTTTCTACGCTGATGGTGTGAAGCAACACGATGACCAAATTGGTGATCTACTAAATAAAATAAAGGAATTGGGTGTTGATGACAACACCATCATCGTTTATACCACAGATAACGGTCCTATGATCAACTTGTGGCCAGATGCGGGGATGACGCCATTCCGCTCTGAGAAAAACACGGGGTGGGAAGGTGCTTTCCGTGTGCCTATGTTGATCAAGTGGCCTGGTAAGATAGAAGCGGGTAAAACGTTCAATGGTATGATGTCTCTAGAAGATTTTTTTCCAACGTTAGTCGCGGCCGCTGGTAACGATAAAGTGACTGATGAGTTGCTTAAGGGAAAAAAAGTTGGTGATATGAACTACAAAGTTCACTTGGATGGATACAACCAGCTACCTTACCTAATAGGTAAAACAGATAAGTCTGCGCGTAATGAGTTCGTCTATTGGAGTGATGACGGCGATCTACTCGCTTTACGTCAAGGTAAGTATAAGTTCCATTTCTTGATTCAAGAGAATGAAACTGGTTTAGATATTTGGAAGAAACCATTTACTAAACTGCGCGTTCCGCAGTTCTATGACTTAAGCATCGACCCATTCGAACGTGGTGACACAGGTATGGGTTACGACCGTTGGATGTACGAACGTACGTTCTTAGTTATGCCTGCAATTGCGAAGGTTAAAGAAGTTATGGACACCTTTATGGAGTACCCTCCTCGAATGGAAGCTGCTTCATTTGTTCCTAAGTAACGTATAATTACAAGTGGCGCTCATAGGGGTGCCACAATCCGAAGAGAGATATGCATGAGCAAAACTTCCCCACGTCACTCTACCACTATGCCAATTGTGCCAATGAAAACGGCGTTTAAATCCTTACAAGGAAATGAACGTCGGTTCCACGTGATGGCAAAACCCGGCGGTGCAAAATGTAACATTGACTGCCAATATTGCTTTTATTTACATAAAGAAAACCTGCTTCATCAACCAAAGCAACCTAAAATGGATGATGAAACATTAGAATTATTTATTAAGAGTTATATTGAGAGTCAAGACGGAGAGCAAATCGTATTTTCTTGGCAGGGCGGTGAACCAACACTGCTTGGATTAGACTACTTCCGCAAAGTGGTTAAGCTACAAAAGAAATACCAGCCAGAAGGCATACGTATTGAAAACGATCTACAGACCAATGGCATTCTACTTAATGATGAGTGGTGTGAGTTCTTACATGTGAATAACTTTTTAGTTGGATTGTCGATTGATGGTCCACAAGAGCTGCATGACAAATATCGCAAAACTCGTAGCGGTAAGCCTACTTTCCATTTGGTAATGAAAGCAGTTGAAAAACTGCAGCAACGTCAGGTGCGATTCAACGCTTTGGTGACGGTAAATCGCCACAACGTGAAGTATCCATTGGAGATCTACCGTTTCCTTACCCGCGATCTTGGTGTGGCTTATATCCAGTTAGCACCTGTGGTCGAGCCAAATGATTTTCATACGACCGCACCACAGTTCTGGAATGAACAGATGATCCCAGAGCTGGGGAGTGAGTTAGCTAAACCGGGACATCCAATGTCAGTTGTCACTGATTGGTCAGTTGATCCTGATGATTGGGGGGAATTTCTTAGCACCATGTTTGTCGAATGGGTCAACAATGACTTAGGTCAAGTGCTGGTCAACCTATTTGAAACTGCTGTCGCTCAAGTGATGGAAAAGCCTTCTCAGCTTTGTATTACCGCAGAATTCTGTGGCAAAGGCTTAGCGATTGAACATAACGGTGATGTATATAGCTGTGACCATTATGTGTATCCCGAATACAAGTTGTCGAACATTCACGACCAAACGTTGAATGAAATGGTATTTTCTACTCGACAGTTTACTTTTGGTATGGCAAAGCGTGACTCACTACCAGAATATTGTAAGCAGTGTCCCTACCTAAAATATTGTTGGGGCGAATGCCCGAAAAACCGTTTAATCATGACCCCTGACGGTGAACAAGGGCTTAATTACCTTTGTTCTGGTATCCGCCGATTCTTCGATGATACATTGCCTATGTTGGTTGGTTTATCGCAGATCTTGCAAAAGCAAAACAGTAAATATTAAGTATAGTTGGTCATTAAGTATATTTTGCAGTTGAGCATAGTGTGAATTTAGCAAATCTTTACGTTGTTATTTATCTGGATTATTTAATTATTGCTTAGCCAATTTTTAACTCAATGTATTATATTTTTTTATAGTAAAGGTTTTTGGACAGTCGGTAGTTTTTTAATCTTATTGGAGTATTCTAACTTTTGACAGAAAATTAGGAGATTTCTTGTATTACTACGATCTCGAAGGTTGCTCAATAGCTTGCTAGTTGAGTCGGACAGAGGACTTGCACAAGGTCCTTTTGGGATGGCTATTTTGGCCCTTTGATGCCATAAAACAGTATCTGAATACCATTAGTTGTTGTTAGTTATTTTATTTAAGCCATTGAACTAAAAGTTTGATTAACGTCACTTACGCTGAATCCCACCGGTAGTTCTGACCTTCTTGTTTGCCGGCGCAATAGCGGCTATTCTTTTACCATGTCGCTTTATCTTAGGTTTAGGCTGTCGTTTTTATAATATTATTGTTTAATTCTGTCTAAAGATAGGTCGGTCTGTTCTGTATTTTTTATCAATACAGTAAGTTTTCAGGTATACCAAGCTTGTAAGCTTATTCAGTGCTTTACTCAAGGCACTGACGGATCTCTTCATAATTTCCCTAGTCCTGCGTTGTGTGTGAGCCTTTGATATTCGAACATTCCCCATTGATATTGGATTCATTAATTTGATATCGCCGATGATTTCGTACCTCTCTCCCTAGACGAGGTATGGATAGAACTCGGCGGTGTTTAATGCTGTTGGCTTGGAAGTCAAAATGCCATTTGGCCTGTACTGCAATTAGGCCATTCCATCACATCAAGATTTCAGCGAGCAACGCAATAAGAAGCTGGATATCCAATCGCTTAGTACCGCGAGTTCTGTTGTGACGAAGTGCGATTCCATAGGCGGTACTCTTAGATCGCGGAATGCCTCTTCTATCTGCATACGCTTGGTGTACAGATTGGTAATTTGTACTTCATTTAAGATATGTCGAGGGACATTAGTCGCGAGTAGCCACGGCTCCTTTGCACTGCGTTGATAGAGATATGTAGCGGAGTGTTTTTGGCTGGTTCTGCTATGGCGCTGGGCTTTTCTGCCTTTTTCTAATCCCTTATAAACATAGGCTTCACAAGATATCGGTGATCTCTTTGCTAATAAGCAGTGGCCAATATATTTGGGTTTATGGACAGCGTTTGGATAAAAGGTTTTATTTGAGGCCCAAGGTTTTTGAGGTTGTTTGATTGATACTTCACCTCGGACACGACCTAACCAAAACCAACTTTTCTCCTGTACTTGGCGGAACCAAGTATTTCTAAAACCCGCATCAGAAATGATGATTGGACTGATTTTATTCGGCAAAACACTTTGCAATTTATCGAGGAATGTTTGGTGACTTTTCGGTGAATTGTATTGGCCATACTCAAAAACTTGTTCAAAGATTGTGATGGCTCGACCATCAAGTGCAACGGATGTACTTAACGTCATATAACAACAAAGTTGTTCACGAACATCAGACCAATCAACAAGGATGACAAGGCATGGGTTAGCCCCCGTTATTAAGTAGGCATGCCATTTATAGATAAGGTCTTTTTCACGATGTAGTTTCCAGTTTTCGACCTAGTTTAGTCAGCGTTGAGTCTGAACCGTCAAGTACACTTTTTGTAGCAAGTATCAGAGAACTCGAGCGTTTTTTGTGAATGGAGGGGCATTGGTCTTGTATGGTTTGTTGTAGAATCTGAATGTCGCGCATTGTTAACCCACTTGTTCGAAATGTGTGTTCAGCGATATTCATTAGATCAAAGACGGCGATGCGCGTCTACCTCATTGTTTTTACGCCTGATTATGAGGGGATTCGCAAGCTCAAGGCGTAAGTTTCCACCACGGGGCATTGTGATTTTTCTAAAACTTAAACAACCTCCAAGCAACTGTTTAACTTTGTACATTACTGTTTCTGAAAGTGAGCGTTTGTAGCAACCATACCGATGTTTCCAATACTCATTTGAGCTGTATAATTTTTTGCAGCCTACTGTGAGGTTTCCGGGACGAATACATTCCCATAAGTGCCCCTTGCCTTGGAATAATAATCGTAACAAGACGCTTAATCCTAATGGCATCGAGATAGGCTCTTGTACCATAAGCGCAATCATCAGGTACCTCAAAGATGCTTCGGCGGTTTTGTTTTAAGCAAGAACCAACATGCTTTGTTCTTGGCTGAATACAAGTGTGTGCGGACAATTTAGTGGAACATGGGCTAGCCTAAATATCGAGTAGATGAATACTTCAGCGCTCTCGGTGGCATAGAAAACACTCGTTTCACCATGAACACTATTGTGTGGCTAAATCACAGAATCGACGCGACCTCCTACGCTTCAATTTAGTCATTTACCGCGTGTTCATCAACCCAAAAGGTCAGAGAACTGCGGTAATTGAGTGAACGGTTGTACAGGTTGTTTTGAAAAGAAGCTTAGGCATGAGGCTACAAGAGGTAGCGGACGTAGCTGTTCAGATCGTAGGTTATGGATTTAGTTGCACTGAATCACGTAATAAAGTCCGCTCTACCTCTAAGTGAAGTCACGCTACAGAGTCGTATTCGGATGTTTATAGGTTGTTAGCATTTTTGCTTGAGTGGGTTTTGATATGATAACGTAATTTTCACTTCCGCCGGGTAAAGTTAATGGTTTAATTTGCAAGGGGTTGGAATGTTTTTATATGATGGTGTGGAGGTTAATATTGTTTATCAACCTAAGTATTGCTTGATAAATAACAAGGTAAGTGGGTTGGAAGCACTGACTAGAACGTTTGAGGGCGGTTTGAAGATTGATCATGAATTGTATTTGTCGAATTTAAATAATAGGTGTTTAATAAATGATTATACAATTTTATTTATTGAAAGTTCATTTTTAGAGTTAAATAGAAATGACTTACTTGATGTTGAGGTATCATTTAATATATATTCAAATCAATTGTTAGATGATGTTTTCGTCTCTAAAATGTTAAGCGTTAGAAAATGTTATAAAGGCATTGTTACATTGGAGATTTCTGAGAAGGAAGCTGTGGATTCTTTAAGGCTACGGGAAGTGGTCATGAAGTTGAAATGTCATAATATTAAAATATCATTAGATGATTTTGCAAAAGATTCGGCAACTATATGTAATCTTTTGAGTGTTGACTATGATGAGGTTAAAGTTGATAAATCCTTAATCGATATGTTAGACGCAGAAAAGACAAAAATGTTTATTAAAATGTTAGTTGGGTTTGCTTCGGATGTTAATTTAAAGTTGGTTGCGGAAGGGGTCGAATCTCAATGCCAAGTGCAAACGTTAAAAGAGTTGGGTGTTGATTTTGTGCAAGGGTACTTTTTCGCTAAGCCCACTTCAGCTTGCGAGCTAGCGTTGGTATAGATTATATCTGTATTATTTTAGATATTTTATTTCTATTTTGTTATCAAGCGAACTGTAGATCGCTTCAAAGATGGGTATTTGTTGGACCATTTTATTAAAGGGTATTAGTATGCCGACCCATTTGTAAGTCTTATTGAAGTGCTTTAAGCCACTTTTAGATTCATCCCCAAAGTTGGTGACGGTACCTTCAAGTGATTCTAGATACTCTTTGAAAGCCGTGCGAGATGTTTGTATATATATATACTCTGCAGTGAAGTTTCTTTCTAAGCAGAATGATATGCTCTCTAATATGCTAGAGCAAAATATTGTTGTTGATGAGGAATAAGTGCTTGGTGTGGAAAGTACATTATCATGTACTAAGTTATTCTGCATAATGCGTGGCCTATTTTTGTTGACCTTGATTAGCTCGCGTAACGTAGTTAGATAAATTACATGATGCGCTCGAAGTTCGCCTTCACAATTATGATATTCAAGAAGTAAATAGTTTGAATTGTCAGGGTTGATTAGTTTTTGAAAGTCATTGTACCGTTGTTCTCCCCATTCACGCATTAATATCTTGCTTATTTTAGGGTCGGCATGCTGTGGGGTTGTTATAGCATTACAGTTTGTTGAATAGTTTAGTTCATAATGAAATTCACTTATTTCCTCTGTTAGGTCGGAATGACTTACATTAGGAAACCTTTTATCAAATAATCTTTGTTCAATGTCTGCCTTTGATTTCATTAATGTCAGGCCTGCAGCTTCCCTTGCTATTGATAGCGCATCCTTTAGCGATGAATTAATTAACATTATTTGTATTTGTCTTTGGGTTGATGGTACCGTGCGGCCATTCTCCCAGCGTGAATAAGTACCTTTATCTAATCTTTCAAAGCTTGGATGTGTGGATAACAGGTCTATCATGTCTGTTTGACTAAGGTTTTTCCCTTGCCTCGTTTTCTTTAATAATTCTTTAAACATTGATTCTTCTCTTTGGTTAGATGCGTGCTTTAAAATTCTAATGCTTTCTAGTGGCGTTGTTGATCAAATTAGGTAAGGAATGCAGTTCCTCTGCATTATCTAGCTGTTAGTTTATAATAGGTATACCTAATCCTAGGGCGTTGTTCAATACTAACTATGACCTCTCCAATTTGGGAGTTGTAACATATCAAGCTCAATGTATCGATAGTCAGCCCCTTATATAGAGACAACGGTCGTGATATAAGGGCAGTTTTGCACTAAGCTAACTTATCGTTTTTGAGCGTTTCAACGGCTTCATTTCCTTTGCTGGGTTCAGTAATATCGGATGAACTCTACTGAACCAACGTTAACAAGACTTACTCAGCACTAATCACATTATGGGTATCAATATCAATCGCAGGGTAAAGTGCAATTTACTCCAAGTCCTAACTTTTCAGCTTCAGGTATTTTAATTTTCTATTCACCTTCCCCAAAGGCTTTCAGGCCTGTTGAATCTATCGCGATGTGTCGAATTGGACCTTTGGAACTGTTCCTATATTTAACCGCTTACTTACGCTTGTGTAATCAAAAATGGGGCGTCAACCAATGATCAATGCAAATATAGAGTCTATAAAGCCTTGAGGCACGCGTAAGTGTAAGGCGGCGTTAAAACGGTTTCGATGTGAGCATCAGAAAACGGAAAGCCTCTACTTCGTTTGTATAGAGTTTTATTATATTCACTCCGGTCAGTTATTTTCTTTTTTGACTTTCCTATGTCGCTACTATTACATCAACTACATGAGGTTAGGTTACAGGATTTAAGAGCGGTTCAACTGATTTAGTATACCAACGTCCTTTCTTGTTATTAATTAACAGTAACATTACTTCGGGAAATAAAGGTGTAAGCAACTGTATGATGTTTATATTCTTGTATATTTTCATAGAGTGTGTTGCTTAATACATAGCTACTTCAGTGAGCGAATGCTTGTGATGCGAATATACACCTCCCCGAGGGAGGTGTAAGCACACTGACTGAACTATTTGTTGCAAGACTGTGTTATGTTGTCGATTCGTTCGTTTGCGCGATCAGCTTCTTCTTGGGCTTCTACTGCTGTGCTTTTAGTTAATTGAGCTTCAGATGTTAGTGTTACTTTTTGCTCCTTAAGGTCTTGTAAATCTTGGTTTAACAGACTTACCTGGTTATTAAGATTGTTTATTTTCGTCATTGTTTCTTCATCTGGACTTGAAGAACAACCTCCGAGTAGAAGTGCTGAAGAAGTTACTGCTGAGACTAGCATTTTATTCATATATATCCTTGAATATAAGTAAATATCAAAACCGATGCGACTTTATCGGTGAGGTTGGCTACACTTGAGATTTGGTCTGTTATGTAGAATTAAAAATAATAATGATTTAATGTAACTTGCACTTGCACTTGCACTTGCACTTGCACAAAAGCCGCAAGACCGATTCTGTTTATATGCGTGATTTATAAAAATAGTTTCAAATTTTGAAGTTCTAGTTTGTGGTTCTTTCCTTAAATTATTTCTTTCTCGGGTTGATCGCTCTCCTATTTAAGGCTTTTAGATTAACGAATTGCGCGTCTATTTCTAAATGTCCAGGAAAATGCTTTCTCTTAATCGCGTGAATTTATCTAAACTTGCTGGCTTATTCCGTAACCGCCACTCATTTTGATAACTACCCGCCACCTCTTGGTAACACAATTTACAACAATGATGCTTTGCAGAAAAGTGTGCTTTGGGGGTTTGCTCAAACTCTTGTTGATGCTTCTTACAGATAATAACAATTGGTGTCCGACTGTTTACATATTGAACAAGAGAGTAATCGTAGTAATTACCCCATTTTGTTATTGCTTTTTTAATAAATGTTCTGTTCGTATCTTTAGGGAAAGGCATATAACTCTTCAATATTTATATCTTAAGAAAAATACATTTTTCTTAAAGTTGGTTAATTCTCAGTCTCATCTAATACTATGGATAATAGCATGAAAAACTAAGATTTCTTCTGATATTCATACATTTTAGCCACCTTTTTTTAAGTCAAAAATCAAAAGTGTAAGATCCAAGATTGCATGTTTTAGATTTATTTGCTTCCAGTGCAAAATTATCAAAAAAAATTCCGTTTCAACTCTTATCTGCAGATTTTCGGTTAGTTTTACAAATTCAAATTTTATTTATAGGTACTATGTTATACAAATCCTGTCAGACGGACAATTAACTTAAACATGATGTATCATAACCAGTTTGTATCATTACTATCACCAAATATAGAATTACAAAAAAATACTAAAAGTTTTTGTGTTCTCTGATTCCGCAAACGTATGTAAAAGCTCAATCAATGAATTTGCATGGTATTTTTTCAAGATTCTCGTTTTATAAGTGCTGACCGTTTTCGCACTTAACGATAACTGTTCAGAAATTCGTTTATTCGAATAACCTTGAGCTAAGTAGTGAAACACTAAAGCCTCTTGTTTTGACAATGCAGGGCTGCTTGAAAACTGTGAATGGTCAAGATCAAATACAGAATAGCCACGAACAATACTAATAATCGCGTCCTTGATTGTGTTCTTACTTCGGTTTTTGTGTAAAAAACCATTGGCACCTAGTTCATAAGCGGCTTTACTCAAGCTAGAGTAATCTTTGGAGGAAACAAAAAGGATCTTCCCTTGATATCCGCTAGCCAAGATGTTTTTAGCTAAACGCATGCCATCTCTATCACCGATAACAACATCTAAAATAATTAAATCAATACTTTGATTGCGAACTAATGCCATTACTTTTGCACAGCTAGTCAATTGTTGTACGTCAACAGTATTTATTACATCAATTACAAGATTAGCAAGTGCTTCACTGTAAAGTGGTTGTGAATCAACAATAAGAACGTTTTTCAAAATCTACCTCATTTGGTCCCAAATTTTATTTGCTCACACCAATAAAACTTCAGTCAATTCCTACAAAAAAGTGAATTGATTTTATCTATTGGCAGTTGAAATAGCGTTGTCATATTGAAATTTACTTAAGTGAAGATGCTAACAGGCTGAAAATGTTAATGTATATCAGAGACGACTTTGTTGCGTGATTCACTGGAACTAAATCCATAACCTACGATCTGTTCAACTACGTCCACTACTTGTCATCACTTGATGCTTGAGTTTCTTTAAAAAACAACCAACTAAAAATAACACACCGTCCTTTGGGAACGATAGATAAGCAGTAAATGGTTAGGTTCAAGTGCGAGAGGTCGCGTCCATTCAGTGACTTAGCCATACCAATAGGTTGTATGGCGAAGCGTGTGTTGTTTAACCCGCTACAGGTTTTTTTTCAGAAAACATCATCAGTATAAAGCGCTGCTCTTCTTCACTTAACGTAATGGCGTTTATTTTCATCTGGTCGCCAATTAATCGTTGAAGTTCACTCCGTTGTAATACGGTTAGTTGATTTAACTGTAACGTTCTTTTTAACTTTTCAAATTTTTTCGATTCCACTTCATTCTCCCTGATAAATAATTGCAATCAAATTCAATATAAAATAATGGGCTTTACTGGTAAGTAAGATTATTCGTAAAAGCATGTAAGCTCTTTCTTGTTTATTGCTTAGATCGATGAATATAAAGAAGCTAGGATTTGCGATAACTACTCCCATTAATCTTGGTTTTGTTGCGTAATTCAGTCGAACTAAATCAAGAACTTACGATCTGATAAGCTACGTCTACGACCTGTTGTAGCCTATGCTAAATTTCTTAACGAAATAATCAGCTTGAAGTACGGCAACCAATTGCTCATTAGCCGCGGGAATCCACGTTGGTTCAGTGATTTATCTATCACGACAGCGCTCATGGTGAAACGAGTTTTTTCTATGCCACCGAGAGCGCTGAAGCATTCATCTACTCGATATTTAGGCTAGCCCATGTTCCACTAAATTGTCCGCACACACTTGTATTCAGTCAAGAACAAAGCATGTTGGTTCTTGCTTAAAACAAACACGCCGAAGCATCTTTGAGGTATCTGGTGATGGCGCTTATGGTGCAAGTGCCTATCACGATGTCATTAGGATTAAGTGTGTTGTTACGATTATTCTTCCAAGGCAAAGGGCACTTATGGGAACGTGCTCGTCCCAGAAATCTCGCAGTAGGTTGAACAAATTATACAGCTCAGCTAAGTATTGGAAATAACGGTATGGTTACCACAAACGCACACTCTCAGAAACTGCGATGTATTGACTTAAACAGTTGCCAGGAGAACGATTGAGCTTAAGAACTACAATGCACCGGTGGGTAACTTACGCGATGACAAAAGCGTTGAACAAGCTCACTGGCTTAAGTATGCCTGCAACTAGTCGTATCGACTAAGAAATACACGAAACAGATAGGCTCTACTTCTAAATTTAATCACGCAACAAAGCCCTTAACACGGTGTTTACTTGGAATAGTCATCATTAATGCTAAATGTGTAACACCTTTCAGGGCGGGGATTTTTACTAATTCAATGAGGCAAAGAGCCACTTTAATTAATGTTAACATATTAATACTCTTAGCGAATTTACTGTTTGATCTGAGTGCGATGCTAATTATATTAAGGACGAAATATTGTGAACGATAAAATTTCAAAGCTTAATTTAGCTCTATCAAATTAAGCGAAGGTCCATCCTTCCGTGTAGGAAAAGTCTTAAATTTTCAATGTTTTTATATTTCTGCTGTGTTTTTTTTTTTTTGTCCTTTATATTTCAAACAATGGTTGAATGTTATCAGTAAAAGCAATATTAGGATTGCAACTAATTTTCTACATGTAACATCTCGGCCTTTGTAAACAATTTATCTATGATTAATCGTTCATAGATGTAAATAAATCAAACATTAAATTGGTCATGTTAGAATGAGAAAAGGCAAACATAGATTGTTATATAATTCAAAAGTTATTTCTATTGGTCTTGTTACACTTGCATTAAATGGGTGTGGTACAGGCGAGGAGGAACCATCTTCTCCACAAGATTCCATAGTGGAAGTCGTTGCTCAAGATGCGTTGCTTAAAACTGAAATTAATGATAGTGGATATATTGTAGATTTATCCACTATTGTATTAGCTAATCAATCTGAGAATGTCTTTAGGCTGTCTGACGTGTCCGTTATAAATAGTAATTCATCATGCAGCCCTATCTCCATCGAACAGCAGTCTTTTACGATTAACCGTAAGCAAGCTACAGTTTGTGATTACGCGTATGCTGTTATTGCTAACAATCAAACAGATGTAAACGAACATAGTAGTGGTATGGTGCGCGTTGTTGTGAGTGATGGCGACATGTTTCAACTGCCAGCACTTTCGCATGTTGCAAAAATCAATGAAGTAAACACAACAACAGATCCAGACTATAACTACGAACCAATTCAAATTAATCTAATTAATGAATTAAGCTTAGTTGGAACCGATGTGTCTAATTGGACGCTCTCTCCTTCAATCACGCAGCCTTATACCAAAGGCTCTTTAGTTAACGTTGATGTTACAAATCACCTTATTGAATATATACCAGCTCCAGGGACCAGCGGTATTGACAGACTAATGTACAGCTATATTGATGACTCTGCTGGTCAAGCATATAGTGGTGTTATAGACATTGCAGTCGCTGAAAATGCGAACCAAGGGATTGAGTTGTTAACTCCCAATGCCATTTATGGTTTAAACGGCAAAACTTATGTCCCTCTTAAGGACGCGATTAATGGCATTGAAATCGACGTTAGCCCCTATGTGAATTCATTGGATGGGGACGATATTCAACTTATTTATGTGAAATCATTAACTGCCCCTCAAACAAGCATTGATGGCGCAAATCAAAATAATTTAACTAATACTAAATTTACATTTAAAGCATCAACCCAAAATGTCCATTTCGTCACTTATGCCGTCAGTGATCATAAAGGTAGTTATCAAATTGGCCATATTAGTGTAACCGTGTTGGATGAAAATGATATGGCTCCTTGGGTTGATGTAACTGACGAACAATCCAATACATTGTTTTACGCACCAAAGACTTTAAACGTCGCAATAGCAAATAGTTATACCTTTGACGAATCAATCACCACTCGTGTATCTGGAATAAATTACTCTGTAGCTGGATTATATAGCGATAGCGTTATTGAATATTGCTCTCAACTAAGTGCAGAGTTAGCAACAAGTGAAGAACTAAAATCACTAGTAGATAGAGGTTGGTTAAACACAGCACTTTGGCCCCAAAATAGTGAATATTTAGTTTTAGACCGTATTTCTGGAGACATTAAAATTCTCGATATTTCAGCTGGTGCGTATACTATAGATATAACAACGTTAGATAACCCTCTTTCGGATATCAGTTACTATCCTGCATGTGTCGAGAAAAGTGATGCGACAGATCGTATGTTAGTGAGTTTACAATTATCAGCCAAGTTACGCTCTGGTACTACTTCCATTTCCGTGCCAAATGGCAAGTCAATTAATACAACGCTGACCGGCTATTTTAACGACGGTTCGGTAGAGAATGACATGCTTTTATTCGATAAGTCATTGACCACGTTCGTACAAAGTAGTCAGCTTTTGACTCAAGATAGCTTTGGATTTATCGCACATACTATTGGTAACACAGATTTATATGGTCAATATAATGCTAATAAAGACCCATTGCGGTCTAATATTATTGATATTGAAGTTACAACTGCTGTAGTTACAAATGGTACGCTATCCGTGTCTTCGAGTACGGTACCGCAAGGTTCAACGATTACTCTTGATGGACAAATAGAGTACAGTGATAATTCGAGTTCCCTAGTCAGTGATGAAGCGAGCATTACATGGATGATTGATAAATCCGAATATACTGGTACGGGGTCTCACTATTATGTTGATGATATTACATATGACGGTTCAAATTGGACGTTAAAGTCAAGTGTAAATCAAGGAACTTTTGAGATCTATTGGATGATTGACGGTGTCGAGTCTAACCCAAAACAAGTGACCATTGTTGAAGCTGTCCTGGTCAACCTAGAAAGTATCGTAACGAAAGATAGTACCTCGCACTTAGTAGCGAATGAATTTGCTATAGGCCGTCCGTTTTATTTCACTGTTATGGGTATATTTACAGATGGTGTGTCACGTGATGTAACATCAATGATTGAACAACAAAACTGGGAATATGATAGTAGCTACGTTAATCAATCAAGTACGTCATTCAACCAATTTACTGGTCATGCAGTTAATAGAAATCCCAATGATTGTGGATACGGTCAGCCAATTAAAGCTTGGTTGAATGGGCTGTCTATATGTAAAAGTGTCATAATAGCAGAACCCTATTTGATGTCTGTTACACTAACGCCAAGTCACCACATCTTACCCAGAGGTACTAGCGTGGATCTCACTGTTATTGGTACATATAGTGATGCCTCATCTCAAACCGTCAGTGGGTGTACTTGGGCATCTTCAAACTCAAACCGAGCAACTGTGGATGTCAATGGTAAAGTCTCAACAAATGCATCCAGCGAATTAGGCGACGTTAACATCACTGCTGAGTGTAATGCGCGTTATGGTACAGGTACATTGTCTAGTAGCACGAAAATTTCCGTGACAGGTCCTTCTCTTGTTAGTATAAATGCTTCGCCAGATTCATGGCGAATGAGTAGGTTAGAAACTGAAAAGTTAACCGCAATTGGTACGTACTCAGACGGAACCACCGCAGACATATCTGATACAGTATCATGGTCTAAAACTTCTTCTGGATACGACAGTAGTTTGACCATAAACGGGGCGCAAGTAACGGTTGGCGTTGGATATACAAGAAGTGGAAGTTTGGACTTTGTTGCCAAATTAAATGGGATTACAAGTGACACTGTTACATTAACGTTGTACAACTCATTTTATGTATCATCTAACAACATGAGAATTTCATTTCCTTCTAGGAGCGAATTAAATTGGTCGGGGTCGAAATGGTTTTGTGGAAATGTAGCAAGTGTACAAGGTGAAGATTGGGGCGGAAGAGATTCTGATTGGGGTGCTTTAAGCCTTGGAACCTCAGAGCAAATTTATAACGCTGGTGTAGCTAAAGAAATTCATGACATGTTTGTAAATCAGTTAAACGATGATGGCAAGCCTTATGGCACATACTATGGGGTGTGGAACGAGAAGAGTGGTAGCGAACGGTACTTATATAATATGAGTAATAATTCTGAGTCCTTTACTTGGAAAACAGATACTAGTACTTTTCTCTGTGGCCAATCTTTTTAGATTATAAATACCCGCCTTCTTAGAAGGTGGGTTTTCCTCATAATTCTCTAAAAAATGGTATCCATGCTGTTAGGTATTCAATAACTGGAATTGGCGATCATACTCTATGTCCTGTTTACCTTTATGTCGTACATATCGTTAAATTAATTTTTTCATTCCAGCAGTCCTTGTCTAAAAACTGTCCTCGCCCCAAAATTTTATTTCCTACCCCTTTTCGTATTCGAGGAGATTTATTAAGGCGTATTGATCTTTTTTGTCAATACAATAAATCATTGATATGTTGGCATGGTTTCCCTCTAACTTGTAATATCTACTTGAAATTGCCGTATACCTAATTTTCGACCAAGCGACTTTAACGCCAATCTATACAATCTTTGTCTATACCTTTCCCACTATATGCGGTAAATAAAAAGCGCGGAAGATTTAGCATCATCAGTTAATTAACCAGAGTCACCACTCAGATGCTGGTACATCCTTTTTAAGGACCTATAAGTGCTTAAGTTGCTTAGCCAGAGAGCTAGTGCTCGTTTTTTAAGAAAATATTCTGGTTTCCGCTTTTCGAGAGGTCTTGCATATTTAGCCCTCTAAGGGAGCTTGATCGATAAGGGACATATCCCTACAGACGTAAATATTTCCAGGTTAGCATTTGTAGTGGGATAAAATTCCATCTGCTAACTAGATGCGCGTTATTTAATGTAAAATACGTTTACAAATTGAGGCTTTTTTTAGTTTTAGTTTTAGTTTTAGTTTAGTTTTGGTTGTAATATTTTATTTTTGAATTATTTTTAGTTTATTTAAATGCAAGCAAAACGTTTTTATTTGAAAAAGAAAGGAAAAGGAAAAGTAAAATGAAAAAAATTACTGCATTATCGTTAGTTATTATGAGTGCTTTGACTAGCCAAGTTGCATTTGCCGATGCTACAGCTGTATTAACATGGAATGGTCAAGTTGGAGCGAATTTGGCTGATAATGATTACATGATTACTGGTAATAATGGTTCTACATCTGCTGATGCATTTAAAGGGGCGTTTTTAGATATTCAACCTAATGCAACATTTGATTCTGAGCATATTGTATTGGAAATGCGTGCGAATAGTGGAGACGCTACAAGTCCTGTAGCTGGTGATCTTTGGTCTGGCGGTACTGTTACTTGGACGCTTGATAATGTAGTTGCTGATATTGATGGTGTTGACTTGCAAGCACAAACAGGTGGTGCGCTTCCTATTGTCGTGTCTATTAATGGTGAAAATGTAAGCAAAGGCGCGAGTTACAGTGATACATCATTTAATCGAATTGGTGTTAAAGTTAGTAATCAGCAAGCACTGGATCCAAGTGTAGTAGCCGGTCGTGATATTGTTGTGGAAGTAAATTTATCGGCGACAGCCGCTTAAGATATTAGGTCTCTAGTCAATGATATTGTTGATCGTGTGATCGTGTGATTGTGTTAATAGTACAAGAGTACGTAAACTCTTGTGCTATTTTTATTATAGAAAAAAATAATGAGATATCTGGTTTATATAATGTGCTTGATTTTGTTGAGTGCTAATTGCTTTGCAAAAACAAAATATTTCAGAGGTAGCACAGATGTTACTACAAAAATTGAAATTTATAATTTGTATACAGAATCAATCACTGGAGTTTCTATTGTCCCAAATAAAATCAATTTGAAATTATTGGCGGATAAGAGCGGTTTTGAAAGAGAAGATGTGCATTTAATTATAGAGACAGATATTCCTTCAGGTATTGCTAATGTGCCAGATGTTAGTATTGATGTTCCTTATTCAATTGAGTTAGTTCAGAATGACGCTCACTGTATAAATAATAACTTTTTAAATGACGCCGTTGATTTTTCAGCTACACAATCAGCAAATCCTATATTTGTTTCCACGTTAATTAACAACGTTGGTTCTGGCAGTGATAATTATCAGTTTGTTGGAGTCGGAAGTTCGAATGGTTCAGTTGTAGTTGATGATTTCGCTGAAACAGATTCGCTATCTAATGGGCTATTGGTTAAAAAGAATACGCACAAGGTTGAATTGAGCTTTTTAACAATATCGGATATTGCACAAGCGATGCCTAGTGGTAGTGCAATGAACACTGAATGTGCTGGTAGCCTCTCTTTTTCTGTTACTATAGGTTTATGATATGTTATTTCGACTTGTCAAAATAAAAGCGATGATAGCAATTTGTTTACTTCCTGCATTGGTTGAAGCAAGCTCTTTGAAAAATAACATACCTAGTGGTTTTGATGAATTCTTTAGAAATAGTATTAACGAAATAAAACTTAGAAATTTAGATGGTAGCTTTACAGATCCTATTTTGCTTGTGTCTAATTATCAAACAGTTAAGCTGACAACTGTAGAAAGTCATTCTAAGATTCGTGACTTTTTAAACGATAATCGTATTGATGCCAAATATGTAGATGAAATAATCCAAGCATTGTCGGATGGAGTTTCTAACCAAAGTTCATGTCGCGGGTATATTACTGAGTGTGTATTATATCCTGAAATTTTCGAGTTTGTTTTCAATAATAGAGATAAAGAATTATATTTGTTTGTTCACCCTAAAGTTTTAGATTTAGGAAAAGGTCCGGATTCGATTTCTTATCACTCAGCTTATAGCGAGCATTCTGGGATTGTAAATAACGTAAATATGTATTTTTCATCATATTTGGATCAAGATACATCTGTGTCGATTAATGATCAGTTGGTTGCGGGTTTACCTTATGGGTATATCACATCTAATGTTGGCACTAATGTTGGTTTTGGAAATAGTAATAAAGAAAACGATCTTACTTTGTATGATATTTCTTATAATTTAGACTGGGATGACAAGCTCATAAAAACCGGTTATTTTCAATACTTGCCGAAAGTAAACTCCACTGACTTTCTCTCTGGTTCTAGTTCAATTATGCCACAAACTTCATTTTTTCTAGGTTCATCAAAAAATATGATAGTCGGCGGGAGTAATGCGAATAAACAGTTTAACTTTTATTCGGCTCAAAGCGGCGATGTTGAGCTTATTCGAGATGGTCGAATTATATATCAAGGAAATGTTGAACAAGGTCAAAATTCTATTAGTTACAATGAATTGCCATCAGGACGTTATGAAGTTGAGTTGGTTTTGCGTACAGGGGGAGCTCCGGTAAATCAGGGTGTTTACTTCATCTTTAATAGTATTGAAGATAGCCTAACTCAGGGGCAATTTGATTATTTAATTTCAGCTGGAAAAACGTCATCGGGCAATGGAATTTCAACAATTGAGTATGAAAACGGTCAAGAAATAGAAAGCAAAGCGTTTGTTCAAGGGCGTCTTAGTTATCAATTATTACCTAGATTACTTATAGGCCTTGGTACGAAAGTAATTGAAGATGAAGCCGCATTTGAAGTTGGCATGCAGTATTCACTTGGGTCTTTCGATGCTGATATAGTCTTAAATAGTCATGTTTTTAGCGATGGTCATTTTTTGAACACGACGTTTTCATCCAATTGGGGTAGTCTAAATTATGAAAAAATGAACAGTGAAGGAGGATATTTATCTACTTATCTCTATAATTCATCAAGTTATGAAAAGTTGTTTTGGTCATCTAACTACAGATTTGATAATGGTTCTTCTTTATATGCTGTGTATACGTTAAGTAAAGATGAAAACTTGGAACAAGGTGAGCGTATTTATGATGATGTATTGTTAGGTTATAGATTTGGTTCTTTTAGCCGTTCGTCATTCGATATCACTGTTCAAACTGATAGTGACTTTGAAGAGGGTTCTTTTTCGATAATGTGGACTTTACCATTATCTGATACTGTCGATTTGATATCGTCGGTAATGGGTGACAAGAGTTCAGCTAATCGCTTCTCTAATACGCTAAATAAAGCTGATTTATTAGAGTCTGACCTGATTAATAGTTCATTAAATATAAGTAATTTGTATGACAGGCGCCAAGGCACAGTTTCTCAAACAGGTATGATTACGGCTAATGGTATTGGTGATAAAGCACATTTTGGTGGTTCGCTTTATGCAAACAGTGACGGTACTATTGGGGCAACGGGTACTATATCTTCTACACAAATATTTTCTGATGAACTATATATTTCATCAAAATCGGCTTCATCTTATTTAGCATTGGATATTAAAGAGAAAAATAAGAATTTAATCGATAAAGAAGTAAACGGTTTTGTGACGGTTAATCAGGATGGGCGTAATCTAGTTAAGAAATCCACAACGGATTCGCTTAATATCATCCCGCTCTCGAGCTATAGTCAATATCGAGTGAATTTTGATGCTGAGAGTGTTGGATTAAACAATACCGGAGATAAAAATGCGATGTTTTTTTCTACGCCAGGTAAAGTTTTAAAATTTGTTCCACAAGTACATAAAACGGTTTCATTTATTAGTGGCTTTAATAATATTAATAATAACTTCGTCTCTAACGTAGAATGCTTAGGCGACGGATGTATATCGGTTGTTCAACTTATCGATGGTGTTTATCGTGTCACTGTTTTAGAAGGGTTTGATTTTAGATTAGTCAGTGATGGGAATGAGTGTTTTATACCTAGAAATGAACATAATGTATATATGAACTTTGGTAAGAATTATTGTTTGCCAACGGATACGGACGGCGTATTTGCTGTAAATGTTGATGGGAGAGGTTATGAAGCGATTTATGTCGGATTATTTACTAATGCAGAATTAGAGCAAAGCGGCATAATTAAACAGTTAGAGAATTATAGTTATCATATTATCACTAAACCAGTTGGTCAGTTAAACGCTGTTTATATAGCCAACAATAGAGTAAAAATGACGGATTTGCTCGTAAATCATATAGATTCAGTAGAGAAATTAAAAGAAAATGCTAAAAGAAAATATATTAACAATATTTTTTTTCCAGTGGCGAAACAATAATTTAAGAGGTCAAATATGAGATTTTTAAAAGTAAGTTCTGTATTGATTTTTGTATTTTGTCAATTTTTATCTTTGGCCCAAGCGTCAGGGTTAGTTGTGGATAAAATGTTTATTATTGCAGACGAAAAAAAGAATGGATTGTTAACATTAACAAATACTAGTGACTTGCCTTTGTTTATTTCGGCGAATATTGATGAATTTCATGTAAACGAAGACGGATCTGATTTTATTAAAACGCCCTATAACGCTAATAATGTAGAAAACTGGAAAATTAGTACAACTCAAAATAAGCTAGTTCTCCATTCTGGTGAGTCAAACAATGTAGGTATTAGAAGTCTTTGTTACAATGTGACATGTGATAGTTCCCGAGATTTAATGTTTTTCGTGACATTTATGCCATCGCCGTATCGAGATCCGGGCGATAGCTCTGATATGAGTTCCGCTATGCAACTTAATTATGGTTTTTCTCCAGTTTTTATTATTCCAACAGACAAACCAGATATAAAATACAAAATTAATCGTACAGATGATAATTTAGTAGTTGAAAATAAAAGTAACACTCTAATATATGTTTCTGTTAATAGTTGTGATAATGATAAAATGTATTCTGGTTGTTTTGTTAGATATATTGTAATTGCAGGCCGAACGAAGGTCTTTCAATTACCATCTGAAATAGAAAACAAAGAAATTACTGTTGATGTTGCATCCTATGACAATTCATTTAATAAACATGGTAAATTAAATATAAACGATGAGTTTAAGGATTAACAATGAAGTTATTCTATCTAATTTTTTTTCAAATTGTTATTTTTTCAAGTTCAGTAGCACAGGCAAAAATAGAATATCGAGTTAAAGTTGGTGCTAACGGCATTCAATGGGAAAACGCTGTCGATATTTCCGCGGATGAAAAGGTGATCTCTAATTGGCATGAAGCCAGTTCATTGGGATTGCCTACGGTAAAAAGTTGGGTGCCAAGCACGTTTGTAGTCCCTCCTGCGAAAGGAATTAAATTTTTTGGCTATTCGACTTTAAACGGCAGTGATTCAATTGAAGTTTCTAGTTTTTCTGTGACGGGGATGCAATACAACACTATTGGTATTGCAAGCTCAAAAGTTTCTTCTGGAATTGGTAGTGGTTGTAACTCTCAACTTATTTCTGGATCTGTTATAGATGTTCGGGGAGATAATTGTGTATCAAATATCCGTATAGATAATGATATATTATCCGTGCCATTCGTTTTGTATCGACCAATCATTTCTATTGATAATGCTGAGCTTCTAGGTGCATTAGATGGTTCTAATCAAGGTGTTTACTCAGCATCCGTGCCTGTTTCAATTAAAGTACCTTATTATATCGGGTCGACACTAACTTACCGTCAGTTCAGTGACGTCATTATTATTGTAATAGATTATGATCCAGTTTGGATTACTAATGTTGATTTGATTCCAGAAAACGTGGTTTTACAACCTATTTATTACCCAACTAGTCGACTTGTGTCGAGTAATGAAGCTGCTGTTCAAGTTAAAGTTGATGGTTATTTTAGTAATGGTATTCGATTATCTCTTTTAGATAATAATTACTTTTTAGAAAACACTAATAATGTCAATATTAAAATACCATATTATATTCACTGTAAAGGTTGTGGTGCTAATCGAAATGAAAATAAAGTGTTGGTTAATGATAGTGGTACGATTTTAAATCAATGGGTCACTATCGGGAGTGGTGTCTCTCTAATAAATGATCCAATTATATTTAATTTAGCATTTGGCTATATAGATGTAGATGGTACAACTCTAACTTCTGGAGAATATATGGATACTGTCAACTTTGCAATTGAACCAGAGATATAGATAATGAGAAAATATAATCGAGCAGTCTTTTTGATGTTTTCTATTCTTGTAACGAGTAAAGTGTTTTCTCAAGAAGATAATGTTACTGTTAACGATAACATTAAGTTTGGCATTGGTTATGCTGGAAGCTTAATTGAATCAGGTGAAGGGTATGATGAATATCATGGTTATGAGGTTTCTTTCGGCTATATATATCAAGACAGATTTTTGGTAGAAACGGGACTGTCAAAACTTAATAGTAGTAACGAATTTAATCCTGACAATTATTTTTTAAGATCTAGTAGGGTATTTCCTTTAAGTGATTATGCCTCTTATTATGTGGGCGCAGGAGTTAATTATCTTAATAAAGAAATCTATCCAGGAATCAATGTTGGTATCCATTTTGAGTTTCACAAGGATTGGTATGTTGATGCTGGTTATCAAACCTTAATTTCGGATATAAATGACAATATATATTCATTACTGTTGTCAATAAATTATAAGTTTGAAATAAATCCAATTCAAGTTGATAATGTTAAGGATGATTTTATTGTTCTATCTCGTCCGACAACAAGTATCAAAAATTTTGATGGTGATAAACGCGTAAAAAATACGTATTATAAAAAATATTCCGTGATAAAAGGTGATAATCTTACATTTATTTCACGTAAGTTAGGTGTTCCATTACATGAATTAATATTATCTAATCCGCAACTAGCGCTAAAAAGAAATTCAATTGACCTTATTTATCCAAGCGAAATTATATATTACCCAAGTCGAAGGTAAGAATTTTTTTAAATTTTAAGGTTATAGGTTTTAATTTAAATTGTGTAGGTTATTATGCAAAAATTATTATTAATTGCCATTTTTCTGGCTCCATTAACATCGTTAGCTTCACCTTATATAGGCCTGGAATATGGGTTTAGTTTTCACAAGAGTCAATTCAACGCAAACTTTTCTGATGGCGTCACTTTAAAACCTGAGTTTGATTATGGTATTGTTAGTGCAACGTCGGGATTTTCATTCAATGAAAAATGGGCCGCGGAACTCAGCTATAGCCAATATAAAATAAGTGAGTCCCGGAAAGATATTAGTGTTGATACCCCTGGTCTATATTTCGATAAAGAGTGGGATGCATCTATGAACGTTAAGCAAGTAGAATTATCTTCAGTGTATACGCTCGCATTAGATGGCCAATGGAGTGCTAGACTTAAAACCGGCGTCACATATAATCAATATCGTGCAAAATCTAGAAAAACTGACAATCAGAATGTAAATGGCGAAGAACTAAGTGAAGTACTTTTGAGTCACAAGTTAGAAGAAAATCATTTTGGTGGTGTAATTGGTGGGGCTATAGTTTATGATTTTTCGCCCATGCTATCACTTGGGGCTAGCATCAATCATCAAATGGACAAATTTAATGCAATGACAAGTTTAAATTTGATGACTAGATATTATTTTTAATTTTATT
This sequence comes from Vibrio sp. 10N.261.55.C5, assembly GCF_041470505.1. NCBI lineage: Bacteria > Pseudomonadati > Pseudomonadota > Gammaproteobacteria > Vibrionales > Vibrionaceae > Vibrio > Vibrio sp. 10N.261.55.C5. The sequence goes on along the minus strand of NZ_JBFRMS010000030.1, from coordinate 1,283 downwards.
CTGTATATACAGAAAACCACGGGTTTACCCTTGGATGAATGCTTTTGGAGGCGGTACGATGGATAAATGCAATATTATCCATCGCCCTACAGTGTTTATTACACGAAATATCACGTAGTTTGGGTAGCTAAGTATCCTCGGAAAATCCTGAATCCTGGTATGTGCAGCTACCTACGAAAGGTTATGCCGTAGTTACTGCGAAGTTTATTTGGTGTTGAGATAGAGACGATAGGTTTTGATGAAGATCATCTGCATACGCTGTTTTTCAAGCAAGCTGTCGTCTTTTTTACAATTTAGTAACATGAATGATTACGCTGCACACTTTTCAGGGTTCAAGTACACCTCCTCTCGCGATAACTTATGGCACTGTTATCTGACATTAAGTAATCACCCAACGCCTCCGCTACTGCGTAGCTGTGCTTCGTCGTGCCTCCTTATTGCCTTTCACTGGCTTCAATTAAGGTCGAGTAAGGGCTTGTTTTCTTATGTGCCGATTTTCCTTTCTACTCGCATCACTGGATGTCGCTCGCAGACTGTTCACCATCCTCAAACAGAAAGGAAACTTGTCATGGCACAACAAAACCCAACCCCAACTATCTCTAAATTGACGCTCAGCGATCAGCGTTTCGCCGCTGGGCACGAAAGCTTACCAAAAAATGATATCTCTTTACTGCGTACTCCTCAGCGAACAGAGGGAGAAGAGCACGGCTTTTCTCTTACGCCGTGTAGCGACATTACATTAGCTGAACTCAAAATTGCGGGATTTACTTCGCGTGATTCTAAGTTCTACCCATCCACTCAGGCTGAGGTTGAGGAGAGTATCTTACACCACTTTAAAATAGCGGACTTAACTGACAATTTTATTGTTAAGGATGTATCAGCTCCTTCAAGATCCCTCTTTTCGTTTCACCGTTGTCCGTTTTAATTACTGGGATATTTTTGTATTAACGTAAGGAGTAAGCCATGAAATATCTCTCTCACTATATTCAAGCCAAACAAACGCAAGCATTTAATGAGGCGGGGGCGTTCTTTGCTTTGTCTAATAAGTAGTTCGATGGAGAAAAAAAGAGGGCGTGAAATATGCGTCGTTAGGTATGGGTTTAATTTGCCCTGTTGATAATGCGAAGCAATTAATGACCCGTTTAGATTCTATTGCTCAAGAAGGGATCGCCAAAGACATCGAAGAGAATGGTAAAAAAGCGATCATTCGCCGTGAGCTATTCAATCACGAGTGTTTCTATACCAATGACATTTGTGATTGTGTCGAAAAGCTCGAAGGGTAT
>NZ_JBFRMS010000029.1:0-21344 GCF_041470505.1 Vibrio sp. 10N.261.55.C5 | reverse complement strand
CTCGGCGCACCATAAAAAAGAGAGGCACAATGGCCTCTCTTTGATCGTCTACTTTATATTGCTAGCGTTGAGCTATCAGACTACAGCTTTGTCCAAGCATCTTGCCAGTATTGGCTATCTGCTGGAGCGTAAGACGCGCTTGCACACCATGCCGTGTATGGCCAAGGCTTACATTCGTACAAGCCATTATCGCTGCCGACCACAATGTCACCCGCTGCGTAGTTTGTGCCCGCTTCATATGGAGGGTAATCACCTGGAGGAGGTGTTGTTCCGCCACCGTCTTTAACAGCGAACGAATCGTTTACCATCACCATTTCACCGTCAGATGCTTTACCGACTACTTCAAGTGCATATTGCCCTTCCGCTACTTCGTATAAGTCGATGGTAATAGCACGGCTGTCCGTTACGTTAACCTTAGTTTGCTCAACCACAGTACCTGCACTGTTGATCACCATAGCGGTAACATCTAATGCTTCATTTGATGTCAGTGTCAGATCTAAACGCACGTTGCCGTTATCTGGCGCATATTGTGATTGAAGTCCTGAAACCGAAAGCTCTAGGTCATCGCCCGGATCTGGGTTACCACCACATGAAGAGTCTGAAACTTTTCTCCAAACGCCCCACTCACCTGTTGTTCCTGGCTCTTCGCCGCGAGTGTACCAACCTGCTCCCCACGTTGAACCGTCATGAGATACTTGATCACCTTCAACATAAACGGTGTCGGCATCCCATGCCGCAGCACAGTTAGAACCATCAGTCACAGACACTTTGCGGTCAGCGGTTACAGTTTGGTTCGCGCTATCTGTTACGCTGTATACAAGTGTGTAGTTGCCGATTTCATTCACATCGACACTGCCAGTGTGTGTGATGGTGCTTGTTAGGTCACCATCTTCAGCATCATTTGCACTAACACCCGCCATCGGATCAAATGCGTTACCTAACATGACAGTAGTATCAGACACGCCATCGAATACAGGTTTTTGGCTGTAAACTTCTACCGTTCTTGCTTTGGTTGTTTCATTGTTATCGCTATCTTTAACACGGTAAGTCATTACATAAGTGTCGATAACCGCCGTTTCGACGTATCCTTCAACATCGATTGATGACGTTAGATCGCCGTCTTCTTTGTCTGTTGCCGTTACGCCATCCATAGGATCAAATGTTGTTCCGTGAAGAACACGCGTATTTTCGATACCTTTAAGAACTGGCTCACCCTCGACTGGTGGTGGCGTTACTTGACCGTGTACAAACGGGCCGTAGTCTTTAATGAACTGCTCGTTGTATTGTTGGCCGTTTTTGTTGGTGCCCATGTCCCAGTTGATAGACCAAGTCATCACACCACGTAGCGGTTGACCTTGCGCCGTTAGGCTATCAAATGCGTCGTATAAATCTTGTGGCTCTTGCACAAAACCGGTCGCTGCAGCATCAATACTTGAAGGAATACCAAACACGAGCTTGTCATGTGGGATCTTGTGGAAACCACGCGTTCCGTTGATAAGAGAATCAGAAATGTAGTAGATGAATTCTTCTTTTAACGCATCGTTGTTTTGAGCAATCCAACCCACGCCTTCAACCCAGATACCATCGCCACCTTGGTTGTAAAATTGTGGGTTAATCCAGTCGTAGTAGCCTTCTAGATTATCGATATAAGGAACGTACTTACCGCCTGTCGTTAGATACGGGAACTCAGGCGCCATTGTAATAAGGAAGTTTTTACCTTCTGCGCGGTAGTGATCTTTCACTAGCTTAAGTGCATCTGGAATCACGGTTTGGTTGTTTGCGGCGGTTACGGCTGCTTGTTCAAGGTCGATATCTAGGCCATCGAAGCCGTAACGCTCAGTTAGACGGATAATCTCATCAGCAAAGGCTCTTTCATCACCGGTTTCTAGCTCTACGTGTGCATCAGCACCACCCAAAGCCAACAGTACAGAGCGACCTTGCTTGTTGAGCTCAGAGATTTGGTCAATAAATTGTTCTTCTGAAAGCCCAATGGTTGGGTCCAGTTTAAAAGTTGGGATTCGACCATCAGCCACATCGTAGACCTTCATGAATGACACATTCACGATGTTGTACATTGGGTTCACTTCATCCAGTGTCACACATGGCGCATTACCACCTTGGTAGCCGCCACCATCACACCAGTTATGCCAATAGCCAACCACGACGCCAGAGTCTGGATTCGTCATATCTGAACCATTCGCATAAACAGCGCCAGACATAGCCGCCATGCCGACCGATACTGCTAATTGTAGAGCTTTACGTTTCAACATTAGTCCTACTTCCTTACTTAACAGCTGTGCCAATCACAACCGAACCAATTCATTGTAATCATGAATATTTATAGAGAAGTAATGGAATTTATAGGAAAAGATGACCTTTGATTTAACTTGTGATTTTAAGTCACAGATTGAATATCAGAATCAATATGACTTTGACTTTTCATTCAAATTGAAATGCTAAAAACTGTTATTTTCGGTCGAATGCATTGGCCATGCAAATATTTAATCAACCTTAATTCACTAAGATAATTAACCAAAAATATAAAAAATCACCGATAGGAAAAAATGAACTTTAAATCGGCAAAAATCACCCCAAACACGCCGTAATCACTGACCTCAGACCAGATACCATTGCGAGTGATATCACTAAAACAGCCTGGATATAGCCATCACACATGTGCTAGCAATACACACGTATAACGGAATATAGGAGCAAGAGTTTGTAGAATTTTGAATGTATACGTCGGGAGTTTTTCAGTTAACCTTCAGTGCCAGATGAATAATATGCATCCAATAGTGAAATAAAATTCACCTTATCAAGGTCATTAAGTTGATTAATTCCAGCCGCTGCTTTTCTTCCTCCGCCAGTCGCAAAACTTGAGCAAATTTCGTCTGCGCCCGTTCTGTTGGATAATGGTGCCCGTAAGCTCACCGTGTAAGAGTCGCCATCTTGGTTTTTCGTTAATACTACTTGCGCTCGGTTTGGATCTTGATTAACGATTTCATTACCAAATACGCCACTGATTCGCCTTGCCCACGTCTCACCTGGCAGTTCAAACACACGTGCGACTTCACTTTCATAAACAGGAGCAAGGTTTGATAACTGCTGGCGATCATTTTGATAAGCATCTCGTAGTCGATAAAACACAGAGTCTTTATCATCCAAAAGATCAAACGGGTTCGGGTATTGATAAAGGGTTTCGTAGAGCTCAGCTGGCGTGAAATGCAAATCACTGAGTGACGAACCGTAACCGTTGTAGTTAATCAAGGTACCTAGCTCTTCTAGAAACTCTTTTTGAGATTGAGCGAATCCATTTTCATCCGCTAGCCGCGCCGCCACCGTTTTTAGATTGTCGCCAAAGGCAGCTGCGATTGCCCAAGCCACATGCGCACCATTCAGCTTCTGGTTAATCAGCAAGCTCGTGCAGCTCTCTGGCGCGGTATCAATCAGAGTATCCAAATAGCTAGAGTCAGGTACCTCACCAGTTCGATGATGATCGCAATAAAATACATTGATGTCGGCGTCTAGCAGTGAGTGCAATGCAGATAAGTTTTTCTCCATCGACACATCTAAAACGGTAACGGAAGAAACATCACCTTGCTTACCCGGCTCCATAGTTTGAGTAACAACTTGAGAGACCAACTTAATATCACGCTTAACACCAGTAATGAGCACGCTCTCTCTTGGCTCACTTAATCGCAGCTGTAACAACGCGATTATGCCATCTGCGTCTCCGTTGAATACGTCGTAGTGCATGTTGTTCCTTTTACTCTCAATCAGATTAGGCTTGAAGTTTATATCTGTATTTTTACAAGCACCGTTGTTTATTATCAATATCAACTTGTTAGGTGATATAACTCTATTGAACATAGCGGTTATTCACGGCTTGTGCTATTGATCAAAAACTCAAGATTATACGAAATACGCTTAATCTCACTTCAAAACTATGAGCGCGTTCCTTGTATGGCTTTTGAAAGTTTAATATCGAAGTTGATAACCTTTTGTTCATGTACATAAAAGTGACCACAACGAACCGTTACGCTTTGATACAATTAGAGTTGGATTAGTTAGGTTTTTACTCGAATTGACATTTATAAGCGTTTAAAATGACTTTCGAGTTAGCGAAAACTTTCAATTCAAACCACAGATCCAAAGGTACACTGCATTTCCATGATCAACTTCGAACCCAAACGCCCTTATCAAACCCTCGGTCTTATCTTGAGAAAAGAACTATCTGATGGTCTTTACCCGATTGGAAGTCGTTTACCGCCCGAGCGAGATATTGCTGAGCGTCTATCCGTGAGCAGAGCTGTGGTTAGAGAAGCAATCATCATGCTGGAACTTGAGGGACTCGTTGAAGTAAAGAAAGGCTCGGGAGTGTACATCGTTAACTTACCGACTACATCAACAGTGGCACAAAATGAAGATGTAGGTCCTTTTGAAATGCTTCAAGCAAGACAGTTATTGGAAAGCAGTATTGCTGAGTTTGCTGCAACACAAGCAACCCCTGCTGATATCGAAAAAATGCGTGAAGCTCTAGAAATTGAGCGCCGCGAAATTGAAAACAATGTCCAAAATCCGGTTGGTGACAGAATGTTCCATCAGTGTATTGCCGAAGCGACACAGAATTCTGTGCTGGTCGATATTCTAAAGGAATCGTGGGAACGTCGTGAGTCTAGCCCTATGTGGAAGATACTGCATACACATATCGAGATCCAAGACTATAGGAAAGAGTGGCTAGATGATCATGCTGCTATTTTGCTAGCAATGAGACGCAAGAACCCAATCGAAGCCAAGCAAGCGATGTGGCAACATCTAGAACATGTGAAGATTAGGCTTTTAGAGCTTTCTGATTTTACCGACCCTAATTTTGATGGTTATCTGTTTAACTCCATTCCCGCTATCGCGACATCAAAAGACAATCTTTAGAAAATTGGTGACATAAAATACTTATGTCACCTGATTTTTACGGAGTGATCTCCTCACCAGTTTCTACATTGAGCTTAAAAGACTGGCCCGCATGGGCAAGTATCAAAGTATTTTCGTCAGTTAACACGTAATCTATTGGTTGTTTTAAGCAACTCATAACCACTTGATGTTGCTGCTGTTCTTCTATGAACCATTCTAGATGTTTAATATCTTTCTGAGCGTCAGATTCAACATTCCCTTTGAAACCATCACCGTCATCAATTTCACTTGTTAACTTAACTACACAAGAAGGATCACTCATCATTCCAAGATAATAAGTTTCTTGTTCATGGTACAAATCAACACTCCCCCCCTTAATAACAACTTCGAGCGGGGTATGGGCTCGCCATTGCATCGATTTGGGTTCAGATAGCCTAATGTTGTCGACAATAACGACCCCGTTATCTGCAACTTGTATTATTGTTCGCACAAACGACTCACAACTCTCATAAGCATTCGCGAGATCTAGAACGACACATTGAAACTCATTGCTATCAATTCGAGTGATTACTGTTGCTTGAGCTGTTGCGCAATCTATCTTCTGACCTTCAGTCGCGTTGGTAACGCTATCGTCTAAATTGACACCACCAAATAAGGGTAAATTATGCGCCTGCGTAGTTCGAGTCCATAAACTATGATGTTTGCTACCAAACCTATAGCCATAACTGCCACTCGGAGTAAGAACATTAACGCCATCATCGACTAGTGCAACATTCCCTTGATCAGCATGGCGATGAGAACTATTACCAAACTTACTTGCTCGGTAGTACACCGACATTTTACTATGGGCAGTTTTACCTAACCCTGCGTATGAATAGTAAATGTTGTTCGACGCAGGGCTCACACACAGAGCAGTCTCGTCAGAAACAAACGCCTCATTTGAAGTCATTAACGTATTAGAAACGGTTGAATGTTGACCCGATTTTTCAAATTGTAACTGCGGATACGTCGGTACTATATCTAATAAATGGAGCTTGTAAGTCTCAATATTGGACTCTAACTTCTTGGACTCTAATATCGACTTCGTACAACCATACCGTGGTGCATATATTCTGAGTGGATTTTGCGCAAAGAAACCAGGCCACTCTTTACCTTCTCTCTTGCACCAGAAGCCATCACCAAAGGGATGAATTCGATCGTTATTCGCCACAAAGTCCAAAGCAAACTTAACGTAATTCTTATAAAACGGGTGATTATAGAAAGAAAAGCCACTTAAACGCTCAACCGACAAGAAAAACGGATGGTGCCACTTGGTATAGGAAGAAGAATAAAAAGGCCCCTCAACCCAACTGCCATCTTTTCCGCCATAGAAAGGCAACACACCTCGGTAAATCATTAAGGCGTAATTAAGCCAACGTTCACAAGTTTTAAGTTCAAACTCTTTGTGTAACACAAGGGCAGCAACGCCTAAGTAAGCAGGCAAACGCGATGTATGTGAATGTCCCGGGTACTGTTTAAACTTATCTTGCTCTAAGCGCTCTTCCATTTGATAGGCATATCGAATTAAGAGCGGCCTGACGAATGAACACTCGTCGGTCGTCAGCAATGGAGACAACCAATGATAGGCAAGATACAAATTTCGCGTCATTGACAGGCCAATTTCATCTCCCCACGTACAAGGCCTTAACAGTGACGCCGGGCCTTCAGGGCTCCACTCGGATAAGCGCAATAAAATTTGGCATGCCTTATGTCCTGCCACCTCATCACCCCACACCTTATATAGTAATGTTAGTGCGATAAGATCGCGATCAATCCAACGTCTTACGTTAGCGATAGCTGTACGCTTCCCTTCTTCATTACCACGGCGATAATGATTAGAATATAAAATGTCATCTATATCAGTTAGTTCAACACTATTGCGTAACTTGTCTCTTGCACTTAATGAAGCATTGCTGACTACGTCAATATCTTCATCGAGATACATCATAAACTGGTCTTTATTAGTACACAGTGAGAATAGTGACATAGCGTCCGGTGCCAAGTAGTTTTCTGACTCCGTCGTGATTTCAAAAACAATCCAATCAGATTTTGCTAGAGTATTGAGGCAAGTCACTCTCCAGCGATAGCTACCTTGAGGTAACTGAAATGTCGGTTGTAAAGGAGACTGCACCGATTTCCAATCCCATTTTTGCTCACCGTCTTTCTCTTCAAGTTCGATGTTATATGCAGAACCATACTCTCCTTGAGGCCAATTGAAACTTGGGGGATTGACTGAGGAAATTTCGTTACAAGGCGACAAAAAAATTTGGAAATCATGCGTTCTTTCTAGTTGTAGCATGTGTTACTCCTCTATTTCGACCAATGATATTGCCCTGTCTCTGCATCAATATGACCAATTTGCTTCGCTGGGGTCCCTGCAAAAATCGAATATGGGGGCACATCGGATGTCACTACCGAATTAGCACAAATCAATGAACATTTACCGATGCTCACTCCTGGAGTGACAACAACACCAGATGTCAACCAAACACCCTTTGCGATTGTGACCTTTCCGCTTTCCAAATCACTACGACCACTAAAGCTCTCTGAAGTCGGGTCAAATAAATGATTAGACGCAACGACAGAAACATGTGGCCCTACCAAAACGTCTTCACCAACCTCCACATCACCATTAATGTAGCTGTATAGGCCTATATAACTTCGTGTTCCGATTTGGTTTTCACCAATGCGAACGATAGCTCCTGGAGCAACTCGAACATTATTGTTGGTGAAGCCTAAGATTTGAGCTCTCGACTCGTCATCATGTTTATTATTACTTTGTGTTGTATATAGGGTGAATTTTCTAAATTCCTCATCCGAAAGTTCACCGCCAAATTTTTGTTGAACCGACATATCATCACCTATAAATAAAGGGAAGTAACAGTAACGACTTCCCTTATTGATTATCAATATTTTCACTGACACTAAATAAGCTAATCCGATAATATCCCTGGGTTAGCTTAATTTAAAAACCCAATATCGAATTGAAAACACATTAATTAAAATGAGACCGAGTCAATGCATACTCGACACCACGAATCTCAGCTAAGCCTTTTAAACGGCCTATGCAAGAATACCCTGGGTTTGTTTTTTTATTTAAGTCGTCAATAATTTGGTGACCATGATCAGGCCGCATTGGAATTAAATCACTTTGTCCATTATTAGTACGACGATTTTCTTCTTTAAGAAGTGCAAATATCACTTCATACATATCAACATCACCATTGAGATGAGCTGCTTCATGGAAGTTGCCGGGTTCTTCTTCGCGCTTTGTTGAACGCAGATGCGTGAAATAAATTCGATCACCAAAAGTTTCAATCATCTTCACAAGATCGTTATCGTCTCGCACGCCATAAGACCCGGTACACATAGTAATACCGTTCATTTTGCTCGGTACACGATGCGTCAAGAATTCGATATCTTCAATCGTAGATACCACTCGCGGTAAACCAAGAATTGGGCGTGGTGGATCATCAGGGTGAATGGCCAACTTCACGCCGTACTCTTCACACACTGGGGTAATTTCGTTTAGGAAGTAAACTAAATTTTCACGTAACTTATTGCCGTCAATGTGTTGGTACTGATCCAGTTGCTCTCTAAACTGCTGAAGAGTATAGCCTTCTTCCGCACCTGGTAGACCAGCGATGATATTCGATGTTAGCTGTGCAATTTTGTCATCAGGCATGTTAGAAAAACGAGTTCGAGCAAGTGCAATGTCTTCTTTTGAATACTCTTCATGTGCACCTTCTCGTTCTAGTATGCATAGCTCAAAAACAGCAAAGTCAATATGGTCAAACCTTAATGCTTTTGAGCCATCTGGGAGTACATACTCTAAATCTGTTCTCGTCCAATCAAGAACTGGCATAAAGTTATAGCAAACTGTATCAACTCCGCATTCAGATAAATTGATAATAGATTGCTTATAGTGCTCTATCCATTGAATGAAATTTCCAGTTTGAGTCTTGATCTCTTCATGAACAGGGATACTTTCGACAACTTCCCATGTAAGTGAATTTTCTTCTATTAACTTTTTACGTTTTAGTATTTCTTCTTTAGACCATATTTCACCATTCTTAATATGATGTAATGCCGTTACGATTCCTGTTGCCCCAGCCTGACGAATATCATTAAGCGTTACAATATCATTTGGACCATACCATCGCCAAGTTTGCTTCATAAGTTATTACCTATTATTAATTTTTTTGATGAAGCCTTATTAAGGCTTCATCTGATATTTTATTTAATTAGACAGTGTAAGCTTTTAGTTTTACATCATTTAACTTACCAGCTCGTAGTAATAGCCAAGATATAAACCCGACAATCGCTGCCATTAATACAAATAACATTCTTCCCCACATAGGGTTTGGTATCAGCGTTAATAGGAGAAGCGCTGCACTTGTCGCCAATAACACTCGACCAAGTAAAATGTACTGTTGTCTATCAGCTTCGAAGCTTTGAGGCGAATCTTCTACAATTACTGGAGTTTCTGCATTACTAAAGAACTCTGCGATTTCTTCAGCACGCTTACCTGTTGGCTCTTTATAGAAAAGTTGAGTCAGCAAGAAGAAACCACCTGTGATAATAATGTGCCCTGTTACGCCCATGGTTATCGATTTCATTTCAGCGAATTCACGACTAGACAATGGTTCAGATAAATTAAACAGGCTTTCGATCATTGGTGCATTTGTTGAAGCAATAACGGCTGAAACACAAGCGCCTACGGCAATGGTTGCCCAACATGACCAATCTGGAGTCTTCTTGATAAAGAAACAAAGCAGTGACGGAATAAGCACAGGGAACGCGACAAGCGTACTCACCATCATAAGTGCATCAAATAGACCAAAATCTTGCAGTTTGCTCATGAACAAGCCACAAACAATAATCAACAAGCCGAATACCACGGTAGAAACTTTACTTGCAAACAAGATCGATTTATCTGATTTGTCTTTTGCCATGTAAGGTTCATAAACGTTTTTAATGAATATGCCGGCATTTCTATTTAATGCAGAGTCCATTGACGACATGGTTGCAGCAAACATAGCTGACATCATCAAGCCAACCATCCCAACGGGCATCTCGTTACGAACGAAGACAAAATAAGTGGCATTAGAAATATCTTTGCCTAGAACATCGAGGCCCCATGTAGACATATCTGGGTAATTTCCGCTTACATACCAAGCAGGAAGGAACCAAATGAAAGGTCCAAACGCCATTAGACAACACGCTAGGATTGCAGCTTTACGTGCATTATTAGTATCTTTTGCTGCAATATAGCGGTAAGAATCAATCATATTGTTTGTACTGAAGAACTGTTTGATGAAAATACAGATAAACCAGCCAACAAATAAGTAGGTATAGCTATACCCTTCTCCAACAAACCCTTGATCAGGCAAACCCGCTTCTAGGATTGGTGCTACACCACCAGATTTGTATATCGCTACGATTGTCGCTATGAAGGTAACAACAGTAATGATGATCATCTGTATAAAGTCTGATGCAACTACAGCCCAACTTCCGCCGACCAGAGACATAAGAAGTACAACCATACCCGCAGCAACTATCGTTGTTTCAATTGGGATATTAAATACCGCACTTGCAAAGATCGCTAATGCATTCAGCCATAGCGCAGCCTGAAGTACACTCGACGGTACCGTCGCCCACGTTACAACTTGCTCGCTAACAGGACCAAAACGTTTGCGAATGCCTTGGATTGGACTGATAACTCGCATCTGTCGAGCTCTTGCAGCAAAGAATAAGTAGTTACAAAAGTAACCAAGAGCATTCGCAAAAAAGATAACAGAGATGGATAAGCCAACATCAAGAGCTTTTCCCATTACGCCAGTAAACGTCATAGCACTCAGTGCTTGAAGAAATGCTGTGGACCCAACCATCCACCACAACATTTTGCCTCCCCCCCTAAAGTAATCACTTGTCGATGACGTTGCTGATCGAAACATCCAACCTACTCCGAGGAGGAAAACGAAGTAGCCTATAACTATAAGTATATCGATATTCATAATGATCCCTAACCGTGATATTTAAAAACTAAACACCTTTCGCTTTCTTTTATATCGCCCCTAGATATTGGCTGTCAAAATTGGTCTACCAATTGGTTGACACTTCTCACAAAAAAATAAATCTCTGATGATATGCCGTTTAAATAATACAAATGAATGTTACTCTCTAATGGTAATTTTTATAGCCGTCTGATTTTAAAAATTGGAGTGAGAGTGCGGAAGTATGAATAAAAATGTTTTAAATCAATACTTAAAAGAAGAACAGAGAATTGTTCACATTGGCTTAGGGGCTTTTCATCGAGCTCATCAAGCTTTATATACAAGCGAATTGTTAGACAATAAAAAGTCTAACTGGACGATCTGTTCCATTAACTTATTTGGTTCACAATCGCTTATTCAGCAGTTAAGAGAGCAAGGTCATTGCTACACTGTTTTGGAGAGAGGTGCGACAAGCGAACAAATAAAAATATCAAAGGCAATCACTCAATCCTTACATCCAGATCTAGACGGTCAGTCGACTATCATCGAAAAAATTGCGAATCCAAACGTTCGTATAGTCTCAATGACTATCACAGAAAAAGGCTATTGCATTGAACCAAGTACTGGCTCTCTTGATGTTAACAATCGTCTCATCCAGCTCGATCTCGACTCACCTTCTCATCCAGTGTCCGCCATCGGTTATATCGTTGAAGGTTTAAGACTCAGAAAAGAAAGGAATATTAACGCGTTCACCGTATTGTCTTGCGACAATATTCAAAACAATGGAGAAGTAGCGAAGTCGGCTATTCTTAGTTTTGCAAAATTGGTCGACTTGGAGTTGTATTCTTGGATAGAGGCTAATGTCACATTCCCAAACACTATGGTAGACCGTATTGTTCCAGCGGCGAGTAAAGAAAGCTTATCTTATATAGAAACAGCTATCGGCTACTCGGATCCATGTGCCATCGCTTGTGAACCTTTTCGACAATGGGTAATAGAAGATAAGTTTGTAATTGGTCGACCAAATTGGGATAAAGTGGGCGCGCAATTTGTCGATGATGTCATACCTTTTGAAGAGATGAAGCTACGCATGCTAAATGGTAGTCACTCACTTCTTGCGTACTTGGGATACTTGAGTGGTTATAAGTATGTGTCAGAAGCGATTTCAGACCCATATTTTAAGAAGGTGATTCTAGACTTCATGATGAATGAGCAAACGCCTTCATTGTCGTTACCAAAGGAAACTGACATTGCAGCTTACGCAGATTCGCTGATTGAACGTTTCTCTAACCCAAATTTAAAACACCTTACCTCTCAGATAGCAATGGACGGAAGTCAGAAATTACCACCACGATTTTGTGAATCTCTCAAATATAACCGTGAAAATGCTGTTCAAACAACTTGGTTAGAGTTGGGCATTGCAGGGTGGATGGCTTATGTGATTGGCATGGATGACAACGGCGATGCTATCGAGGTTCATGATCCAATGGCTGGCGTGTTCAAGCAAATCAAACAAGAAAGTAAAACGCCTCGTGAAGCTGTCATTTCTTTATTAAGCATTGATGGTATTTTTGAATCTAGCCTTCTTGCAGATGCCGAATTCGTAAATAAGATAGTCGACCTTTTCGAATGTATTCAAGAGGTTGGTGCAATGCAAACTTTACATAACTTAACAAAAACACTGAACTTAAAGGGCTAGGCATGGAATACAAAAATAAGTTGATTCGATTTGGTCAGAACCGCGTTTGGCGCTCTTACAGTGGTGGTAAGGTTTTAGACCAAATTAATAACGAAAGCGTTCCGGTCGACTCTCATTTTCCTGAAGACTGGATTGCATCGGTCACTAAAGCCGTTAACCCAGGTCGAGAAACAATCAGTGAAGGTCAATCAACTGCGATTATCGGCGATCACTCACTCGATTTCGCCGAATTATTAGATCTAGATCCTGAGTATTTTTTAGGTAAAGAGCACTTCAGTAGATTCGGTCCTAACCCTATGGTTTTGATTAAGTTTCTAGACTCTTCAATTCGCTTACATTTCCAAGCACACCCAACCAGAGAGTTTGCCCAAAAGCACCTAGATTCAAATTCAGGCAAGGCTGAAGCCTACTATATTTTACAAGTTCGTGAGGAGATTGATGATCCTTATATTTATCTCGGATTTCAGACGCCTCCGACTAAAGAAACGTTGAAAGAGATCATTGTTGAACAAGACATTAACCGACTGAAAACTTGCTTCGAAAAAATCAAAGTATCTCCTGGTGAGTGTTACTTTATTCCAGGAGGAATGCCTCACGCGATTGGCGAAGGCATTCTAATGATTGAGATAATGGAACCATCGGACTGGGCTGTTCGATTTGAGTTTGAACGAGCTGGTTATACACTTCCTGAAGAAGCTCGCTACATGAAGCGAGATTTGGACTTTTGCCTTGATGTTTTTGACTATTCAGAGAAGTCGGTTGAAGCTGTGGCAACTCAGAACAAAAAGACACCTCAACTATTAACAGCTTATGCTGACGGATCGGTAAAAGAGTCTCTCATTGATGACAAAACAACCGACAGATATCGAGTTTGTCGCACAAAAGTCATTAGCAGCATCACCAAATCTGAGAACGACTTTTATGTCGGTGTTATTGCTGCTGGCAGTTGTACGATTAAATTAGACGAAGAAATTTTAGTACTCAATAAGTACGATAAATTTTTCTGCCCGGCTGGCATTGAAAATATCACGATAGAAACAGACGATGGCGTCGAGATTATTGAATGCTACCCACCATTAACGAATTAATCCTGAGTTAACGTATTGAAATGGAACCAATAAAACTTTATTACGACGCCTTTATCTTTGATATGGATGGAACATTAGTAAACTCCGAGCCGCTCAAAGGCCAAGCATTAGCGCTGACCTGTAAAGACTATGGTTCCATCGTTGACCACCGTATTTATCAAAATGTAATGGGTATGAAATGGGAAAATGTCGTTCAGTATTTTTTCAAAGTTGGAGAAATCGAACCAGAGAGACAAGAGTTTAACGATAAATTTAAGGAACATTATCAATTACTCCTTTCACAAAGATTATCTATCAATAAAGGTGTCGTTGTCCTCCTACAGCAACTAAAATCTTCTGGGAAGCGATGTGCGGTTGTAACTTCTGCGCAACAGTGGATGGCTAACCAAATACTGGAAGCTTGTAAACTTGAGCACTTGTTTGATCTTGTCATCGCTAAAGAGCATGTTTCAATGCACAAGCCAGATCCGGAAGCTTATTTGTTGGCGCTATCTAGATTAAATGTAACCGCAAGTAAAACCATTATCTTTGAAGACTCGGCTCCAGGACTTCAGGCTGGTTTAGCTAGTGGTTGTGAAGTCATTGCATTTCAACATTCTTTCAACATAAACAATGATTTTTCAGGTGCGTTAAAAATCATTGATGATTTCTCACTTGTCAGTTAAGACCAAAATGCTCACCCTAAGTTTATTTGACTTATTGTATGACATATATCACAGCAACTTGTACCCAAATGATATTAAAATAGAAATCCCCCACTCAAAGATAAAGAGACGAATGAACACTACCACCACTCTTGTTTATGACACTTTGAAAAGCCTTGCTGCTCACGCTCCTGAGCAACATGCCGAGATTCGCCAGCGTTTATATGAGCAGTTGAGCCTGCCATTTAACAAGCAGCTCTCGTTATACGCTAATGTGCTTGGTCCTATCAGCTCAGGTAAGTTAGCGGGATGCGACAATATTGATAAAGCGGTTGAACTGGCACTGGATGTGCTGGAAGGCCGAAATAAGTAGTCCCCCCTTTAATACGTAATATAACGGCCCAGATCTTCCCCCAGATCGGGCCGTTTTTTTTATTCTCGTCATTTATCTATTTGAATTTCAGGCACAAAAAAGGCGTAGATGATCCACGCCTTTTGTTTTAGTAAGTTCTATGTTGTTTATGAAGTCTTGAACTGCGCGACCGCTTGGTCCATATCGTTCGCTTGCTCTGCTACCTTGTCCACTTCAACTAAGCAATGCTGCGCCGAAGCGTTATTGTCGTTCGAGATAGTGTTCAGCTCAGTAATTGAGTCACTCACTTGCGCCATTACTGCGCCCTGCTCTTCAATCGCTGAAGCAATACGTTCTGAATTACCTTGGATGCTTTCCATGTCGCTCAAGATAAGTTGCAAGCTCGCATCCAGCTCTTCCGAATCTTTCAGCGTTAGTTGACCTTGTTGATTACACTCGCCAATCTCTGCCATCGACGCCTGCATCTGGCTTTGAATTGCACTCACCACTGAAGTTATCTCTGTGGTCGATTGATGCGTTCTGCTTGCTAGTGCGCGTACTTCATCGGCAACTACCGCAAAGCCACGACCTTGTTCACCCGCACGTGCTGCTTCAATTGCTGCGTTCAATGCCAATAGGTTAGTTTGTTCTGCAATGCCTTGGATGATGTTTACTGCATCGCCGATCTGGTCAACATGATGGTTCAGTGAACTGATCGAATCTTGGCTGCTTGAAAGACGTTCAGACAACTGGGTGATGTTGCTGATGGTTTCAACCACCACTTCACGGCCTTTATCGGCATTCACTTTCGCTTGATGTACACCTTCAGCGGCAACCGATGTGCTTTCAGAGATCTCGCCAATGGTGAGTACCATCTCTTGAACTGACGTTGTCATTGTAGATGTGTGATTTGCTTGAACTTCAAACTGTTTGATTACTGACTCTAGCTCATCATGCATGTTCGATGTGCTTTGTGTCAGTTGCAGTGACTTAGATTGAGAGGCAGCGATAAGCCCTTCCAGTTGATCCAACAGTTGGTTGAAGTATTGGCCTAGCGTGCTGAGTTCGTCTTTACCATCAAGGTGCGAACGAATAGACACGTCGTTAGAATCAACGATGTTACGAATCACCGAAAGCAGTGACTCAATTTTACCAATGATAGAACGGACGATTAACCAGCTGAACAGAATGATCGACACGAGTAGCGTGACGCAAAGGATGTTGTTGATCAGCGATAGCTTGTCCATCTCTTGCTGCGTTTGTTGGTCTAGCACCGCGGAGAACTCTTTAAATTGAGTTTCGATAGCATGAGAACCCGAGCGAGCTTGCCCAAGCAGACCTTCGTTGTGCTTCAAGCCAATCACTCGCTTTTGCTCAACCACTTGGCGAGCAGCGTCAATCAAAGCAGCTGAGCTACTCATATTTGAAGTTATAGAAAGAACACTCGGGTCAAACTCCCCCTTCTCAATTAAGTCATTGAACAGGTAAAGCCGATTTTTTGTTCCGCACTGGCTGTCGCGCTGATGTTATCGAGCAAAACATGAAACTCGCCTAGCATACCTTTGTCACGTGATAGCCCATAGACTTCGCTCGCTTTAACTAAGTTAACAAAGCTGGTGTGGTAGGTTTCGATGTCTTCACGTAGGTGTGTGCTGTTGGCTAAACCTAAATCACTGAGCACTGTATCTAGCTCAGATTCAGACGCTAAGAATTTTTTGTAGTTTACGTCGAACTTGTCGAGGTATTTCATATCGCTACGCAGTAAAAAATCTTTCTCGTTACGGCGAAGGTTGAGCAAACGCACTTCAAGCTCTTTGGTAATTTGTTTGGCTTCGCTCATTTGAGCGGTGGTGTCTGCAAATTGTGATGTGGTAAACAGCAGTGAAATCATGCCGAAGATGGAGAACATCCCCAACGAATAGAGCTTTTTCTTTATATTCATATACGTGGCTCGTCTTTACTAAATTAACTATGAGTATCCAAATAAATCGCATCAAAGAATGGATATCCAACTTGCGCGACCTGGTTATTGTTATGGTTTTTATATCGATAATGAGCGTCTAAAACTGTGGCTTCTAAGTCCACTAGCTATGACGTTCTCAATTGCATTTAAACAGCAAATGAAGCAGCCAACTAAAGTTAATTTTATCAATAACACAAATTTATTACATGTACATTAGTTGATTGATAAAAGTGAGAGACAGCTATTTGACGGAGTGTGAGGGCTTGAACACCTTGCTATGTAAGGCTTTGAATTAAAACACTTTGGACTATTATTGACCTGATGGTTAGAAATGACACTTTTTTGGCTCATCGGAGAAGCAAGAACGAAGCGCAATATTGGAGGTTTTGACTTGATTTTTAAACGGTGAATCCATCGATTGGTGATTGTACAGTCAAGTGTATACGGCGAAAAAAATGGACCTACTCAATTAGAATCAGGTCCATTTTTGGATTTCTTAATCAATCGCTTTGCAGTTAATAAGTTAGGGTGCGAACTTAAGGCTGACTAAAACGCTTTCACCATCTTGGTTAGGCACTTCAATAACACCGCTTTCTCGTCTTCTTCGATATCTTGCGTCAGCTCATTAACCAAATTCAAGTGAAGCTGATTGTGGTGAACGTGTATCTTCTGCCCTTCATCCGTCAAGGCAACCACAATCGCACGACGATCTGTTGGGTGTTCATGGCGCTCAATCAATTCAGCTTTAACCAACTTTTCTATTTGAACAGTAAGTGTACCCGTGGTAATACCCAACTTTTCAGCGAGCTCTTTCATTCTTAACGCACCATGCATACCAAGTACTTCAATGGTGTGTACTTGAGCCAGGGAATAACCCGTCTCTTTGACAACAGACTGCTCCCACGAAGACATTTTATCGTAGAACTCAGTCAGTATTTGGTTAAGCTGTTCTATATTTCGCATGGTCGTTTGAATGCACTTCAAGAGTAAGATGATTAATCTTATCAAACTTGGCGAGCATTTGTTTATATTCAGAGACGGTTTTATCACTGTTTGATTCAAGAGTAATCGCTGCTGAATAGTGATGCCCACTCACCTTCCACATATGGAAATCGGTGACCGACGCATAAGGCGTTAAGGTTTTGGTCACTGAGTCACGATAATCTTGGTCGATATTCTCATCCAGCAGGATTGGGCTGGTTTGTTTCATAAGGTTCATCGTCCACTTAGCAATCACGAATGCGCCAACCATTCCCATTGCTGCATCTAACCAGTTCCAACCGTAAAACTTACCAAATAGCAGCGCAACAATCGCAAGCAGCGAAGTTAGAGTATCCGCCAACACATGCATGTAGGCTGCGCGTAGGTTGTGATCATGATGGTGTCCGTGATGCTCGCCATGTTTATGACCATGGTCGCTGTCGTGCTCATGGCTATGTGAATGACCGCGATTCTTACTATGATTGTGGCCATGCTCGTGTCCGTGATCATGATGGTGATCGCCAAGTAAAAACATACTCACCACATTCACAGTTAAACCAATACAAGCAACGATGATCGCTTCATTGAACTGAATCGCTTGTGGGTTAAACAAACGATGTACTGATTCCACCAGCATCAACAATGCCACAATCCCCAATGCAATCGCGCTGGTGTAGCCCCCTAACACGCTGACTTTGCCAGTACCGAAAGAGAAACGTTCGCTCTCGGCATGTTTCTTCGCATAACGGTATGCAAATAAGGTGATACCAAACGCTGCGGCGTGCGTCCCCATGTGCCAACCATCGGCAAGCAATGCCATCGAGCCGTAAATAGTACCTGCAACAATTTCGACAACCATGGTAACGACGGTCAATAACAGGACATAGAACGTGCGTTTCTCACCTTGACTGTTATGTGAAGAAAAGTTGTGTTGGTGACGTGTTGGAAAACTCAAAATGGCGTCCTTAGCTTGTGTTTGTGGTTAGATGATCGTTGCAAATAAAAGCCCTTTGATTGACAAGTAATTTGACAATCAAAGTAATAATTTGAAATTTAGCTTGATTATCAAACTTTGTCAACGATGAATTTTGAAACTCTGATTTGCGGGACGAATAGTTGATGGTGAGCGCTAGTTTGTTCCAAAGATTATTGATTCAGTAAAAACGAGGCTTTCCAGGGACAAAAAAGCCCACTCGAGGTGGGCTGATTGAGTCAAACTCAATGATTGTATTTATTTGTTTTGCAATGAAATAATCTCATCATTCACCCAACCTAACAGCTGCTTGGTTGCTTTCGACAAGACTTGGTTCTGCCGAACAATATAACCAAGACTGGTGCTCGAGAAGTTGGTCAATGGTGTCACTTTCGAATGCAGGTGCTGCTTGGTTGATACCGCAAACTCCGGGACAATAGCCACACCAAATCCCGCTTCTGCCCAGTCGATTTGAGCATCGACACTCCCTACTTCCATCACCCTATAATTAGGTAGATTAAGGCTTGGTAAACCTTCATCAATAAAGTCACGCGTTCTCGTATCATGACCTAGTAGAATCAAAGTGAGCTCTGCATCAGAGTCTCGGATATCAACCCCATCGCCAAGCGCACACCAAGAAAGCTCTTGCAGCTTAGTGAAATACAAAGACTCGTTGTGCTGCTCTTTGGCGATAACAAAACCAATATCCGCTTGAGCATTTTTAACTAAATTCGATGCCTGAGATGACGTGGTATTCAAGAGCGTAAGGTCAATACCGGGATACTGCGCTTTGAACTTCTGGAACGGACGAATTAGCAAAAATCGAGAAATGATGTCACTTACGGCAATGGTTAACGTCCCTATTTTAAGGTCGTTAATGGCATTGAGATCGGCCTGACAAATCTGCAGTTCGAGTAGCGTTCTTTGGCTTGTTTCCAATAGCCGTTCACCCGCTTGAGTCAATTGAAAAGGGCTTCTCTCTATCAACTTTATGCGTGTTTGTTGTTCCAGTTGTTTTAGGTGCAAACTCACATTGGGTTGTGTCATGTGCAGTGCATTGGCCGCTTTCCCAAAATGCTTGTACTCCGCAAGCGTCACAAACGTCTTCAACAAATTAATATCGAGCATCATGTCCTCTCTCTCGTGTCACTAATATCATTCCCTAAAAGTAAAGAATGCCCCATCGTCATTCCCTACAGTGAGGAACGAACGTGATAGGGAATCTCGTTTGTAGCTTAAGACTTTAAGGATATATGAAATCCTTATCAAGATAATAAAGATAATTAATTTCTCTTATCCACCTTGTAGGCCTAACATGATTCCTCAATCAGTTAGGAGAAAAATTATGCCATCTATCGTTGTTGTGGGCGCAAACTGGGGTGATGAAGGCAAAGGCCGCATCGTCGATTTTTTAGCAGACCAAGCTTCTGCTAGCATTCGTTTCCAAGGCGGAAACAATGCAGGTCATACTGTGGTAAATGACTTCGGTACATTCAAACTGCACCAACTACCTAGTGGTATTTTTAATCCTAATTGTACGGCGGTTCTTGGCCCTGGCATGGTGATCAGCCCTGCTGCGCTAACTGAAGAGATTGCAGAAGTTCAAGAGGCTGGCATCAAAGTGAAAATGGCGATCTCAGATCGTGCGACACTGTGTCTCCCTTTACATGCTCTTGAAGATACGCTTGAAGAAGAGCGTTTGGGCGATGGCGCTTACGGCTCTACACGTCAAGGCATTGCACCAGCGTACGGCGATCGTGTAATGAAGAAAGGCATTCTTGTCGGTTGGCTGAATCAACCTGAAATTTTAGAGCAGCGTATTCAATTCCTACTTGATTGGAAGATGCCTCAGCTTAAAGCGCTCTACCCTCAATGTGACTTCTCCCAGACTGCTTCTGAAATGACAGAATGGCTACTTGAAGTAACTAAAGCGTGGCGCCCGTTCATCTGCAACGTAACTGAGCCGCTTAAAGCGCTGCAATCACAAGACGCAAACCTACTGTTTGAAGCTCAGTTAGGCGCAGGTCGCGACCTTGTCTACGGTGAATACCCTTGGACAACATCTTCGAATGTAACCGCAGCTTATGCTGGCATTGGTAGCGGTTTACCTGCACTTCGTCCTGAACGTGTTATCGCTGTTGCTAAATCATTCAGCTCGTCTGTTGGTACTGGCACGCTAGTAACTGCAATGGAAGAACAAGACAGCTTCCGCGAAAGCTCTAACGAATACGGCGCAACAACAGGCCGCCCACGTGACATGGGTTACTTCGATGCAGTGGCAACTCGCAACGGTGTTGACCTGCAAGCTGCAACGGAAATCGCACTGACTAAGATTGATTGCCTGTCTGGTTTGTCTGAGCTTAAGATCTGTACTGCTTACTCAGGAGAGCACACAGAGAACCCGATTTGGCCACAAACGGCTGAGCTAAAGCCCGTATATGAAGATATGGCTGGCTGGGATGAAGACATCACGGGTTGCCGCACGTTTGAGAGCCTTCCTCAAGCAGCGCAAGATTACGTTACTCGTATCGAAGAGCTGATGGGTGTGCCAATCGTGATGGTATCGGTAGGTCCTGAGCGCGAGCAAATGATCATTCGAGCGTAGCTTAGAAGACGACAAGATCTACATCAAAGCCCACATTCAGTGGACTTTTTTGATTGTTCATAAAGAACGAGATAACAGTATCCGCCCCATGAACCC